>JAGXBI010000368.1 GCA_018971155.1 Burkholderiales bacterium | reverse complement strand
CGATTCCCAAGTGGGGCGTTTGAGGCCGGCGAACCAGTCCGGCCAGGCAGGTGAAAGTCAAAGGAGAGAGACGCGAGATGGGTAAATTGTCGCTGGCGGCCAAAGTCACGCACGTGCCGTCGATGTATCTGTCCGAGCTGCCCGGCAAGCATCATGGCTGCCGCGAGGCGGCCATCGCCGGACACCGCGAGATCGGCCGGCGTTGCCGTGAGTTGGGCGTCGACACGATCGTGGTGGCGGACGTGCACTGGCTGGTCAACGCGGGTTATCACGTCAATTGCAACCGCCGCTTCAAAGGCACATATACCAGCAACGAGCTGCCGCATTTCATCAAGGACATGGCCTACGAGTATCCGGGCAACCCGGCACTCGGTCGGCTCATCGCGCAGACCGCGAGCGCGCGGGGAGTATTCACGCGCGCGCATGAGATCGACAGCCTCGAGCTCGAATACGGCACGCTCGTGCCGATGCGCTATATGAACGGCGACCAGCATTTCAAGGTGGTGTCGATCGCCGGCTGGTGCGCATGGCACCAGCTCGACGAGAGCCGCCGGTTTGGCGCCGCGCTCAAGGAGGCGGTCGAGCAAAGCGATGCCAACGTGGCGTTTCTCGCCAGCGGCTCGCTGTCGCACCGCTTCAACGACAACAACAGCCCGGAAGAGGCGATTCACGAGATCAGCCGCGAGTTCTTCCGCCAGGTCGACCTGCGCGTGGTCGAGCTGTGGAAGCAGGGCGATTGGGCCACCTTCTGCAAAATGCTGCCCGAATACAACGAGCATTGCATCGGCGAAGGCGGCATGCACGACACGGCGATGCTGCTGGGGCTGCTCGGCTGGGACGCCTACGACAAGCCGGTGGAAATCGTCACCGATTACTTCGCCAGCTCGGGCACCGGACAGATCAATGCGATCTTCCCGGTGTCCTGATCCATTTCAATCCGCTGGAGGTTTGCGATGCCCCACGTCATCGTCGAATACACCGACAACATCCGCGGCGAGGCCCACGTGCCGGCGCTGCTCAAGACCATCAACGAGACCCTGATCGCGCAAGGCGACGTGTTCCCGATCGGCGGCATACGCTCGCGCGCGATCGAATTGCACGACTACCGCATGGCCGATGGCGACCCCGGGGCCGACTATGCGTTCGTGCACGTCACGCTCAAGATCGCCGGCGGGCGCGACGAAGCGGTCAAGAAACGCGCCTGCGACGCGCTGTTCGACGCCATCAAGCAGCATTTTGCGGCGCTGTATGCGCGGCGCTACCTGGCGCTGTCTCTCGAGCTGGTGGAGTTCAGCGAAGGTGGCAGCTATAAGCACAACAATGTGCATTCACGCTTCAGGAAGGATTGATACCGATGCTTAGCCGAGACACCATCGAGCAGATCGCCGCGCGCCTGCACGAGGCCGAGCAAAAGCGCGTGCAGATCCGTCAGATTTCGCTCGATTATCCCGAGATCACGATCGAGGACGCCTACGCGATTCAGCATGCGTGGGTATCGATGAAGCTGGCCGCGGGGCGCACCGTCAAGGGGCACAAGATCGGCCTGACCTCGCGCGCGATGCAGATGTCCTCGCAGATCGACGAGCCCGATTACGGCACCCTGCTCGACGATATGTTCTTTGCCGAAGGCGGCGACGTGCCGGCCGCACGCTTCATCGTGCCACGCGTCGAGGTGGAGCTGGCGTTCGTGCTGGGCAAGCCGCTCGCGGGCCCGAATTGCACGCTGTTCGACGTCTATGACGCGCTCGACTATGTGATTCCGGCGCTGGAGATCATCGATGCGCGCAGCCAATCGATCGATCCCGACACGCAGCGCCCACGCAAGGTCTTCGATACGATCTCGGACAATGCAGCCAATGCCGGCGTGGTGTTGGGCGGGCGGCCGATCAAGCCGTTCGATGTCGATCTGCGCTGGGTCTGCGCAATCCTGTCGCGCAACGGCGTGATCGAGGAAACCGGCGTGGCCGCGGGTGTCCTGAATCATCCTGCCAACGGGGTCGTGTGGTTGGCCAACCGGCTCGCGCGGTTCGACGTCTCACTTGCTGCCGGCGAGGTCGTCCTGAGCGGTTCGTTCACCCGGCCGGTGCTGGCGCGCGCCGGCGATACGTTCCACGCCGATTATGGTCCGATGGGCTCGATTGCCTGTCATTTCGCTTGAGGAGCAAGCCATGGAATTTCCGCGCAACACATTCAGGCAGGCGCTGTTGGCCGGCGAACAGCAGATCGGTCTATGGCTCGGCCTGGCCAGTGCCTACACGGCCGAGCTGCTGGCCGGCGCCGGCTTCGACTGGCTGCTGATCGACGGCGAGCATGCCCCCAACAACGTGCCGTCGATACTTGCCCAGCTGCAGGCGGTGGCACCATACCCGGTGCGCCCGGTGGTGCGCGCGGCGTGGAACGATGCGGTGCAGATCAAGCAGTTGCTCGACATCGGCGCCCAGAACCTGCTGGTGCCGATGGTGCAGGACGCCAACCAGGCCGCGGCGGCAGTGGCGGCCACCCGCTACCCGCCGCAGGGCATCCGCGGGGTCGCGAGCTCGATCGTTCGCGCTTCGCGCTGGAATCGGGTACCGGATTACATCCATCGGGCCAACGACGAAATGTGCGTGCTGGTGCAGGTCGAGACACGCGCGGCGCTGGCCAATATCGAGGCAATTGCCGCGGTGGATGGCGTCGACGGGATCTTCATCGGGCCGGCCGATCTGGCGGCCGATTTCGGCCACCTCGGCAACCCGGGCCACCCCGACGTGCAGCGCGCGATCGACGACGGCCTGAGGCGCATTCGCGCGGCAGGCAAGGCGGCCGGCATACTGAGCAGCGATGAGAAACAGGCTCGCCACTATATGGCGCAGGGCAGCACCTTCACGGCGGTCGGCGTCGATGCGGCAGTGCTGGCACGCAGCGCGCAGGCGCTCGCGGCGCAATTCAAGGACGGCGCGAGCGCAGCGGCTGCCGACCGGCGCGATAAAGCGTATTAGTAGCTGGGCCCGGTGTTATCGCCCCGCCTGATCGAGCGCGCTGTTCAGGGTGGCGAGCGACTGCGCGCCGCTCATGCGCGCGCCGTTGGCGAAGATGATGGTCGGCGTGGCGCTGACATCGAGCCGGCCACCGAGCGCCAGATTGCTGTCGAGCGCGCCGGCGTTGCACGACGCCTGGGGTTGCGGCTTGCGCTGCTTGAGCATCCAGTCCGTCCAGGCGGCGTCGCGATTGGGCGAGCACCAGATGTCGCGCGACATCGGCTTCGAGTTGGGCGTCAGCACCGGGAACAGGAAGGTGTAGATCGTCACATTGTCGACGTGTTGCAGGGTCTGC
>JAGXBI010000036.1 GCA_018971155.1 Burkholderiales bacterium | reverse complement strand
GGTGCCGGCAGCAGCGGTCGCGGCGCCTGCACCTTGCCGTCGTGTCCGACGATGGTGCCCTGGCCGGCCGTGACGGCGCTGACTGTCGCGGAGCCGGCGCCCTGTACGGCAACGACGCCTTTGAGCACTTCATTGGTCATTTGCGTGTCGTTGTCCTGGAGTCCGACGCGGAATTGCGTGCCGCGCACGCCGGTGACCGCCAGCGGCGAATTGACCTCGTAGCGGCCGATGCCGCGGTGCGCCGGGTCCACGCTCGACTCGACCTGGCCGCGGCTGAAGCGGATCACGGTGTCGATGATGTCGGTATGCCGGTATTGCTGCAGGTGAGCCAGCACCAGCGTCGTGTCGGGCAGCACGCGAATCCTGCTGTGATCGACCAGTTCAAGCGTCGCGCTTGCGCCAGGCGCGCTGCTGATGCGGCTGCCCTCGGGCAACAGCATGCCGGGCTTCAGGGGGATCGTCGCGTGGGGTCCGAGAATGCGTGTTATCTGACCATTGGCAAACAGCACGCGGGCGCTCGACGGCTCGGTGGCGGCCCACGCCAAAGGTATCCGCAATCGGGCGCCGGGCCGCAGGCGATAAGGAGAACGAATCTGATTGAATCGTTGCAGGTCGCGCCAGTCGTGCCCAGGCAGCAGGTAGTCCGAAGCGATGTTGAACAGCGTGTCGCCTGGCTCGACGGCGACGACCAAGGCGCCGTCCTGCACGCCGAGCGGCGCGGCCGGGCATGCCAGCGGCAGCAGCACGGCCAGACATAGCAGTCCCCGTGTCAATTGTTTGAGTGCTATTGTGTGCATGAATTTCTCAGGTCAGGCTGGCAATGGTTCGCAGCCGCGCAATTTCGGCGCGGCGACGGCAGCCGCCGAGAAAGCTTCGGACTTTCCGTGTCGCCTGTTATGGGGCGATTATAAGTTTTTCAGAACAGTTTGAGCTGATTTAACATTATTTAACAATTGGCGCAGCCGCCTCACGAGCGCAACGCGGCGCATCTTTTCCATTGGGAGTCACTTTGAAACTACTGCGATTCGGCCCGAAGGGCCAGGAAAAACCCGGGATCCTGGACGCACGGGGCGTGGTCCGCGATCTCTCCGGCGTGATCGACGACTTGACGCCGGAGCAACTCAGCCCGGCCGGCCTGGCCAGACTGCGTGCGCTCGATTTGACGGCGTTGCCAGAGGTCGCCGCACCCGGCCGCCTGGGCACGCCGTTTACCGGCTTGCGGCAATTCATCGGCGTGGGGCTGAACTACAGCGACCACGCTGCTGAAGCGAATCTGCCGATCCCCGGCGAGCCGATTCTGTTCGCCAAATGGAACCAGTGCTTCAGTGGTCCCAACGATCCGATCGTGATGCCCAAGGGCTCGCGCAAGACCGACTGGGAGGTCGAGCTTGGCGTGGTGATCGGCACGCGGGCGCGCTATGTGCCGCTGGAGGACGCGCTGCGTCACGTGGCCGGCTACTGCGTGGTGAACGACGTGTCGGAGCGGGAATTCCAGATGGAGCGGGGCGGCACCTGGGACAAGGGCAAGGGCTGCGACACATTCGGCCCGGTCGGCCCGTGGCTGGTGAGTGCCGACGAGATTCCTGATCCGCAAAACCTGGGCCTGTGGCTGGATGTCAATGGCAAGCGGTTCCAGACCGGCAACACGGCCCACATGATCTTCGGCGTCGCATTCCTGATTCATTACATGAGCCAGGTGATGACGCTCAATCCAGGCGACCTGATCGCCACCGGCACGCCGCCGGGTGTCGGCATGGGCTGCAAGCCGCCGGTGTTTCTGCGCGAGGGCGACGTCGTGCGGCTGGGCATCGACGGCCTGGGCGAACAACAGCAGTCGGTGCATGCATGGCGGGCCGACTTGCTCGACTGACGGTGGCCGGCGCCGGCGGGCGCGAACTGCCGGTGCCGCTTGACGAAGCACGTATTGATGAGGCGGCACGATGGAACGCTGTGCATGGTGTGAGGGGTTCGACGCGTACCGGCAATATCACGATCTCGAGTGGGGGGTGCCGCTGCGCGAACCCCTCGCGCTCTATGAATTATTGATGCTCGAGGGCGCGCAGGCCGGCTTGTCGTGGGCCACGATCCTGAAAAAACGCGACAATTACCGGCGTGCCTTCGAGGGCTTCGATCCGGAAAAAATCGCCCGCTACGATGACCGCAAGGTGGCGCAATTGCTGGCCGATCCCGGCATCGTGCGCAATCGGGCCAAAGTCGCCGCCGTCGTCCAAAACGCGCGTGCCTATCTCGAGATGCGCGAGCGCGGCCAGCGCTTCGATACATTCCTGTGGGACTTCGTCGACGGCCGCGCGCGCCAGAATGCGTGGGCCACCAGGGACGCGGTGCCGGCCAGCACGGCGCAATCCGACGCGATGAGCAAGGCGCTCAAAAAGCTCGGTTTCAAGTTCGTCGGCTCGACCATCTGCTACGCGTTCATGCAATCGGCGGGCCTGGTCAACGACCACGTCACGACGTGCTTTCGCCACGAGCAGGTGCGGGCGCTGGCGGGATAATCGGCGCTCCGGGGCCGCGGGTCGGCTACAATCGCGCCTGTTCAATCGGAAAACCCATGTTCAGCTACCGCCACGCCTTTCACGCCGGCAATCACGCCGACGTCCTCAAGCACTGCATCGTCGTTCAACTGCTCGAATACCTCGGGCAGAAGGACACGCCGTTCTGGTATATCGACACCCATGCGGGGGCCGGCGGATACGCGCTCGAGAGCGAGTGGGCCAAAAAGAATGCCGAATACCAAAGCGGCATCACGCGCCTGTGGGGCCGCCAGGATTTGCCGCCGCTCCTGGCCGAGTACGTCCGGCTGGTGCGCGAATTCAACGCCGACGGCAAGCTGCGCTACTACCCCGGTTCGCCGTTCCTGGCGCTGCAGTTGCTGCGCGACACCGATCGCCTGCGGCTGTTCGAGATGCACGGCAACGAAAATCGCGCGCTGCAGGACAATTTCCGGCCGCAGGGCAAGTCGGTGGCGCGCCGCACGATGTTCTACGAGGCCGACGGTTTCGCCAGCCTCAAGGCCCTGCTGCCGCCGCCGCCCAAGCGCGGCTTGATCCTGATCGACCCCGCCTACGAGGACAAGCAGGACTACACGCGCGTGGTGCAAACCATGCAGGAAGCGCTCACGCGTTTTCCGACCGGCTGTTACGCGATCTGGTACCCGCAGGTACAGCGCCGCGAGTCGACCCAGCTGCCCGAACGGCTCAAGCGCCTGCCGCTCAAGAGCTGGCTGCATGCCAGCCTCACCGTGCATTCGCCGCAGGCCGGCGGCCTCGGACTGCACGGCAGCGGCATGTTCATCGTCAATCCGCCCTGGACGCTGCGCGCGGCGCTGCAGGAAGCCCTGCCGTGGCTGGTGAAGACACTCGGTCAGGACAAGGGCGCGAAATACACGCTGGAAGGCAAGCAGGATTAATTCTGCGGCGCCGGGTAGGGAATCGCGGCCAGATCGTCTTCCTCCAGATAGCGCCATGCGCCGGGCGCGAGCGTACCCAGCGCGAGGCCGCCCAGCCGCTCCCGGTGCAATCGTTCGACGCGGTTGCCGACCGCGGCCACCATTCGCTTGACCTGGTGATATTTCCCCTGATCGATCGTCAGCCAGAGTTGGTGCGTGCCCTCGATTTGCGCATCGAGGGCGCGCACCGGCTGCGTTTCATCGTGCAGCAGAATGCCGTCGCGCAGGGCGACAAGCATCGCTTCGGTGACCGGATGCTTGGTCGTCGCGAGATAGCGTTTGGGCACATGGCGGCGCGGTGACATCAGCGCATGCAGGAATGGCCCATCGTCGCTTAGCAACAGCAGCCCGGTGGTGTCCTGATCGAGGCGGCCGGCCGGCTGCACGCCGCGCGCGACCAGCGGGGCGGGCAGCAGTGCGAGCACGCTCTGGTGGTGTTGAGGACTGGCCGAGCATTCGTAGCCGGCGGGCTTGTGCAGCAGCAGGTAGACCTTTTCGCGGTAACGCCACGATTGACCGTCGACGGCAAACTCCAGGCCTTGCGGCGCGAACTCCTGTTTGGGGACATCGCACACGACGCCGCCGACACTCACCGCGCCGCATTCGATCAATGCGCGACATGTTTTGCGGCTGCCGAAGCCCTGCGACTGAAGAAGGCGTTCGAGTTGAATAGGGGGTCTCCGAAGTGCTGCGACGTCAACCCGCTATTGTAACGGCCCCGCTCAGCGACGTTGCGGTGCCGTCGCGCCGGATGCCGGCGCCACCGCCGGCGTCGCGGGCTCGGGCTCGGGCGCGGCGCGCGGTATCGTATAGGGCGTGCGCAGGCCGAGAAACGGCGCTTCGATCAACCGGTAACTGAAGAACGACAACAACAGCGACGCCGGCCAGACCAGCAACAGTCCATTCAATATGGCGTTCGCGCCCGGGTCGCTCGCCAGGTGCAGCCATCCGCCGTACTTGTCGATGACCAGCACCACATAGATGTGCAACAGGTAGAGAGAGTAGCTGCACTGGCCCAGCGAGGCCAGCGCCCGACTCAGCGGCGCCGGCCATTGCAACTGGCCTTGGAAGTAGGCCAGCAGCAAAGTGGCCCACAGCAGCGCCTCGAGCGTGCTCACCGGCATGCAGCGCGGATCGTTTTTCCAGAGCGAGCCGGTGGCATACATCAGGTGAAAGCAGCACAGCGCGACAATTGCGGCCAGGCCAAGGACATAGGGCGAGCGCAGCAAGCGGGGCGATTTCAGGTGAACCAGGCCGGCGATCATGCCGATCAGGAATTGATCGAGCCGCCCCAGCATCGTGAAGTAGACGTAATTGGCGTCGCCCGGTGCGAACGAAGCGCCGAACAGGGTCGCGATCACGGTGCGCCAGCCGATCCAGAACACCGCCAGGCCGATCAGGTACCCGGCGCCTTGCCGGTGTGCAAATCGGATCAGAAACGGGAACATGACATAGAACTGGCATTCGACCGCCACCGTCCAGAGCGCGTTGCTGAACTGGAACAGCGGCGACTGGCCAAGATTCGAGAACAGCAGGAACGATAATGCGCCGGTGACCGTGGCATCGCGCTGATGCACCGCCATCGCTCCGATAAACAGCACCGTCAGGAGCGGAAAGATGCGCAACGCCCGATTGGCCAGAAAGCGCGGGTAGACGATCGCCTTGTTGCCGCCATCGACCAGCACGGTGAACAGAAACCCGCTGAGCACCAGGAACAGTGTCACGCCGGTATTGCCCAGCAGCACGAATTGCTCGAGCCAGTTCGACGTGGCCTGCGGACCGCCGGCCGCCGCCCAGGTGTGATAGAGCAGCACCAGCGTTGCGGCGAACAGTCGCAAGTGATCCAGTTTTTCGTAATACGTCTTGGAACTGCTGCGCATGGATGGCAGAGCGCGCCGCGTCGCCATGAGCGGCGGTATACGCGCGTCGTGTTGCGGGGAATAGCCTTAGGCTATCACCCGAGCGCCTGGCGGCGCAGCGCGGATACTTTTTGAAACATTTGGCGGCACCCCACGCGGGCACGCGCCAGACTCGGATTTCGTCAGTCGAATCAAGGCCGAGGCGTTGCCGACCCGATATGGCAAATGTCCGGCTATTACAAAGTTATCCTAACCAAGACGCTATCGCCCCATTGTTGCATTGTGCAAAACGCTCCTGCAGGAATTCAACGCAGACCCGGACCTTGGCCGAGGTGCCGAGCCGCGACGGGTAGACCGCCCAGATATTGGCCTCTTGCCGGTAGCCGGGCAGCACCGGCACCAGTTCGCCGCGCTGCAGGTACGGCCCGACGTCCCAGATCGAGCGCAGCACCACGCCGTGTCCGGCGATGGCCCATTGCACGGCGATCTCGCCATGGTTGGTCGACAGCGGCCCGGTGACCTTGACGGTCTTCTCCTCGCCGGCAGCGCGCAGTTTCCATACGCCGAACGGGTGGTCGCGCTCCTTGATCACCAGGCAATCGTGCTGCGACAGGTCGGCGAGCGAGCGGGGCGTGCCGCGCCGAGCCAGGTAGGCCGGGGCCGCGCACAGAATACGGTGGTTAGCGGCCAGCGGCCGGGCGATCAAATGCGGCGCGATTTCGTCGCCGACCCGGATGTCGAGATCGATCCCTTCGCTGGCCACGTCGACCAGGCGATCGAATACTTCGAAGCGCACGCTCAGGCCCGGGTAGCGGCCGATCAGCGTGGAGATCATCGGCGCGACGACATTCCTGCCGAAGCCGAAGCTGCTGCTCACGCGCAGCGTCCCGCGTGGCGCGGCACGCGGAATCGAGACCTCCTGCAGCAATTGATCGATATCGTCCAGAATGCGCTGCGCCCAGTGATAGACGCGCTCGCCTTCATCGGTGATGACCACGCTGCGCGTGGTGCGCTGGAACAGCTTGAGCATCAAATCGCTCTCCAGCACGCGGATGCGCTTGCTGATGTAGGCGGCGGAAGTGCCCAGTTCATTGGCCGCGCCGGAAAAGCTGGCTTTACGTACGACCGCGATGAAAACACGCAAGTCGTCGGGGGTGGGCATTTTATTCACGATTCGTGAAAAATGATTTAACCGAAAGGTGAATTATATTTTGAAATTGAATCAATATAATGGGCAGGCGTCGCATCGGCGGGCACTGCATTGCGAAGTCCCCGGCCGACAGATTGATTCCATCGATTTTCAACACAGGTCGACCCACCCATGACAAAACCATTCAGAATTGCCGTACTTCCGGGCGATGGCATCGGCAAGGAAGTGATGCCCGAGGGGCTGCGCGTGCTGCGCGCCGCGGCCGAGCGCTTTGGCATTGCTCTCGAGTTGACTCATTTCGATTGGGCCAGCTGCGACTATTACGCCGCCACCGGAAAAATGATGCCGGACGACTGGAAGGCGCTGCTGCAGCCGATGGATGCGATTTATTTCGGCGCGGTCGGCTGGCCCGAGATCGTGCCGGATCACATCTCATTGTGGGGATCGCTGCTGAAGTTTCGCCGCGAATTCGACCAGTACATCAACCTGCGGCCCGCGCAAACCTTCGCCGGCGTGAAGTCGCCGCTGGCGGCCGATGCGGGCGAGATCGACATGATGATCGTGCGCGAGAACACCGAGGGCGAATATTCGTCGATCGGCGGTGTGATGTTCGAGGGCACCGAGAACGAAATCGTGATGCAGCAGTCGGTGTTTTCGCGGCGCGGCACCGAGCGCGTCATGAAATTCGCCTTCGAGCTGGCGCAAAGCCGGCCGCGCAAGAATCTGACCGTCGCGACCAAAAGCAACGGTATTTCGATCTCGATGCCCTGGTGGGATGCGCGCGCGGCCGAGATGGCCAGCCGCTATCCGGACGTCGCCTGGAACAAACAGCACATCGACATTTTGTGCGCCCGCTTCGTGCTGCAGCCGCAGCGCTTCGACGTGGTGGTGGCGTCCAATCTGTTCGGCGACATCCTGTCCGACCTGGGTCCGGCCTGTACCGGCACGATCGGCCTGGCACCCTCGGCCAACCTGAATCCGGAACGGGCGTTTCCGTCGCTGTTCGAGCCGGTGCACGGTTCGGCCCCCGATATTTATGGCAAGAACATCGCCAATCCGGTCGCCATGATCTGGTCGGGCGCGATGATGCTCGATTTCCTCACCGACGGTGCGGGCGCCGGGCGCGCCGCGCACGACGCGATCGTCGCGGCGATCAGGGACGTGCTGGTCGCCGGCCCGCACACCGCGGATCTCGGCGGCAAGGCGTCCACCACCGAAATGGGCCAGGCGATTGCCGCGCGAGTCGCTGCCGCCTAGGCATCGCTCGATGCCATGCATGCCGGGCATCGGTCCGTTGCGCCCCGATGCCCGGCGCGCCCGCCGGTCGACAAAACCGTACCGGGCGCGCAGAATGCAACGCAAAGCCAGTTGACCCCCCACCCACTGTCGCCGCCATGAACGCCGCCGAATTCAACGCTTACCCGATCGAGATCGAATTTCCCGACATTCGCCCCTATGCCGCCGGTACCGGCAGTGTCGCCTACGTGCACACCTTCGACAGCGGCCAGCCCGGCCCGCACGTGATGGTCAACGCGCTTACCCACGGCAATGAAGTGTGCGGCGCGATCGTCGTCAAGGAATTGCTGGACATGGGGCTGCGCCCGCGGTGCGGCAAGCTCACACTGTCGTTTGCCAATGTCGACGCGTACGGCCGGTTCGATCCGGCCAGGCCCGACGCATCGCGCTTCGTCGACCAGGATTTCAATCGCGTCTGGACCCCCGCGGTGCTCGACGACGCCGCCAGGGACTCGACGGAACTTCGGCGCGCCCGGGCGCTGCGCCCGGTGGTCGATACTGTCGACCTGCTGCTGGATTTGCACTCGATGCACGAGAAGAGTCTGCCGTTGATCGTCTCCGGCCCGCTCGACAAGGGCATTGCGCTGGCACGCGAGCTGCGGATCCCCCCGCACGTGATATCGGACGAGGGGCACCCGGAAGGGCGGCGCATGCGCGACTACGGCGGCTTCGGCGATGCCGCGAGCCCGAAAAACGCGCTGCTGGTCGAGTGCGGCCAGCACTGGGAGGCCGATAGCGTGAAAACGGCGCGACATGCCACGGCGCGCTTTCTGCTGCTGGCAGGCGCGATCGACCGGCAAGCGTTGCCCGCCTCGTGGTGGGGCGAGCTGCCTGCGCAAAGCCATGTGATTCGCGTGACCGAGCCGGTGGTCGCCAAGAGCAACGATTTTCGTTTTGCCGGCGACTACACCGGCCTGGAGCGCTTCGCGCAGGCGGGTACGGTGATTGGCTGGAACGATGGCGAACCGGTGCTCACCCCGTATGCGAACTGCGTGCTGGTGATGCCCTCGCTGCGCCAGTTGCGTCCCGGCGTGACGGTGGTACGGCTGGGCCGGCAGGTCGACTAGCAGGGGGCCGGGAAGCGACTGGGCGTTGCCCGACCCGGGGTCGGGCCGTGCCCGCCATCCTCACATATGCACTGCCGCGCCGGCAGTGCTGATCAGGAGGAAACGTCGCTGGTATAGCGCCGCCGGCCAGCCAGGCGCTCGCCGATGCGTGCGAACGCATACCATTGCTGTGCCAGCAGGCCTCGGCCGTATTCGCGCGCGGTGCCCTGCGGCACCGGCAACTGATCGCGAATGCCGGTCGCCTCGACGGTCTTATCCCAGGAAGCAGTACCCAGCAGCATGTCCCACCACGGGAACAGCACGCCGAAGTTGCAGCCGTAGCGCGTGCCTTCGTGACCGTAGCCGATCGCATGATGCCGGCGATGAAACGCCGGGCTGACGATGATGCGCTCGAGCAGCCAGTGATACGGCAGGCGGGCGTTGACGTGCTGGATGCTTTGCAGCAGGTTGCCCACGGCGATCAGCACGACGTATTGGTTCGGCTCGACGCCGATGAACAGCGAAATCACCGCGAAATAGGCGGCCAGCAGCACGCTGTCGAGAAAGTGATTGCGATCGTCGGCCCACAGCGAAACTTGCTGCTGGCTGTGGTGCACGGCGTGCAATTCCCACCAGACCCCGAAGCGGTGCTGCCAGCGGTGGTACCAGTAGCCGGCAAAGTCGAGCACCACGAGATAGACCGCAAACGAGAGCAGCGGCTTGTCGGTCACGCCCAGGCGGTTGCTGAGGTCGACGTTGGGCACGTGGTAGATCACCATCAGGCTTTGCCAGTGGCTGAACAGCGGCTGCAACACGAGAAATACGGCCAGGTTGATGAGGCCGAGCTTGGCGATCCAGGTGTACAGCACGTCGGTGCGCAGCGCCTTGCGGTCGCGCCAGACTTCCAGCGGGCGCAACGCCTCGAGCGGACGCAGCAGGGCGTAGGTCGCTGCGATCTCCAGCACGCCGATGATGACCCAGTACAGCGAATCGTAGAGGTCGTCGGCATATCCCATCAGGCCGAAGCGGAAAAACAGCGGCTCGATGACGCCGATGAACAACTGCGTCTGCAGGGCGCCGATGAGATTATCGAGTTGCGTGATGATGTCGTGAAACATGAAAGCCTTCGATGCGACCAGAGCTGCTCGACCGGCGCGCCGCCCATCGCGGGGCGGCCGGCCGGAATCAGTCGGGATTGGGTGCTGCCACGGGCGCGCGATCGGCGAAAAAGATGCCGTGCGGCGAACGTCCGACCGGGATCGTCGCAATCAGTTTGCGCGTACGCATGTCGATGATACCCACATGCCGTGCAAAACGGAAAGTGACCCACAGATAACGGTGATCGGCCGTCAGTTCCATATCGTCCGGTCCGGGCATCAGGCCGGTAATATCGCCCACGTTGGTCAGCGTGCGATAGTCGATGATGCTGATCGTGCTGTCGACCCGATTGGAGACCGCCACGTGCTGGCCGTCGTCGAGCGAGCGGAAATTGTGCGCGCCGCGCCCGGTATGGATGCGCTTGACGACTTGCCGCTTGTGCCAGTCGACCACCGCGACGTCGTCTTCGCCTGTCATGCCTACCAGCAGGTACTGGTCGCCCGGCACCATCCACAGGCCGGCCGGCGTTTTGCCCACCGGCATGGTCCACAGCACTTTCTGGGTCGGCAGGTCGATCGCGGCCAACTGGTCGGAGTCCTGCAGCGTCACGAACACCGTGCGGTTATCCGTCGAAAACGTCATGTGGCTGGGCGTCTTGCCGAGCGGAATCCGCTTGGCCAGCGTCATGCCCTGGGTTTTTTCGTCGTAGTGGTAGATGTCGATGCGGTTGAGCCGCAGACCGTTGGTGACGAACCATTTGTGATCGGGAGAAAACCCCAGCTGGTAAGGATCCTCGATGTCCTGCACCCAGCGCTGCACCTTGCCGGTTTGCGGGTCGAGAAACATCAGGTCGTTCGACACCGAATTCGCCACGATCAGCGACTTCTTGTCCGGCGTGAGCATCAGGTGATGCGGCTCCTTGCCGGTCGGCATGACGGCGATGACTTTGTGGGTGGCCTGGTTAATCAGGGTCAGAGTGGCCTGGCCGGAATCGAGAACGATGACATTCTGCGCGCGTGCCGAGCAAACAAAGCCGAGCCCGCAGGAGAGGGCGGCGAGCGCCACGATGGATTTCGTGAAACGCGTCGCGAAAGAAGCAAACATGTTTTTGGGGCCTGGAAACAAAGCGTATCGAGTGGACTGGACGGCGCGAGCCGATGCCCGCGGCGGCGCTATTTTCCTGCGTTCCTCGCGGGGGTGCAAGCACTCTATTGCGCGTCGCACAACAGAGGTAAAAATGCCCTTGCCGACGGCTTCCAGTCGCTATTTGGCCGTCAGAAACGGCATCACTTTGGCCAGCAATTGCTCGGGCGCCTCCTCGGGGACGTAATGCCCGCACGGCAAGGCCTCGCCGACCACATGGGGCGCCAGGCGGCGCCACTCGGCGAGCGGGTCGAAACACTGCTCGATGACGCCTTCGGCGCCCCACAATGCCATGAAAGGACAGCGGATCTGGCGCCCGGCGGCGCGATCGGCGCGATCGTGTTCCAGATCGATCGTCGCGCTGGCGCGGTAATCCTCGCACAGTCCGTGCGCGGCGGCCGGGTCGCTCAGGCAGCGCAGGTATTCGGCATAGGCTTCTTGCGCGAAGGGCTTGAGGCCCGCGCTGCGGGTACCCATGGTCTGCCTCAGGTACTGGTCGGGGTCGGCGCGGATCAGCGTCTCCGGAAACGGCGCCGGGCGGATCAGGAAAAACCAGTGCCAGTAGGCGCGGGCAAAATCGAACGAGGTCTGTTCGTACATCGCCAGGGTCGGCGCGATGTCGAGGGTCACGAGCTTCTCGACGGCCGCGGGGTGATCGAGCGCCATGCGCGCGGCAACGCGCGCGCCGCGATCATGAGCCAGCACCGAAAAAGTCTCGAATCCCAGCGTGCGCATCAGCTCGACCTGATCGAGCGCCATGCGGCGCTTGGAGTAGTTGCTGTGATCGGGCAGGCCGACCGGCTTGCCGCTGTCGCCATAGCCTCGCAGGTCGGCCGCCACCACGGTGAAATGTTGCGCCAGCACGGGCGCGACCTTGTGCCAGATCGCGTGGGTTTGCGGGTGGCCGTGCAACAGCAGCAACGCCGGCCCGCTGCCGCCGCGTATGGCATGGATATCGATGCCGTCGATGACGGCGGGTACTTTTTCGAATGCGTCGAACAAGATGGCCTCCCGGGCGTTTGCATCAGTTTAGCCGGGCCGGCGCCATCTCGCTCAGGCGCTTGCGATAGCGGTGTCGCGCTGTAATTGTTCGAACGTCACGATCTTGCCGGCCAGCGCGCTGGCCGCCACCGTGTACGGGCTTGCCAGCCACACCTGGCCTGGGCCGGAGCGGCCCGGAAAGTTCCGGTTGATCGCGCTGACCGTGACTTGCCCCGGATCGGTGGATTGCCCCGGGCCGCAATTCGCGCACGAGCCGCAGCCGGGCGGCACCAGCGTGACATTGGCGGCCTCGAAGGTGGCGAGGTAGCCGCGCTGCTCGCAGTATTGGCGCACATCGAGCGTGCCGAACTGCAGGTAAAGGCGGGTGCCCGGGGCTGCGCGCAGGCCGTGATCGAGCCCCCATCGCAGCACTTCATGATAGGTGTCGAAGTCGCTGCGCTTGCCTGCCGTGCAGGAGCCGCCATAGGCGATATCGACCGCCACCGCCTCGCTCAAGGCCGACGCGGGCACGCCGTTGCCGGGGTCGCCGGGGCGGGCCAGCATCGGTTCGATGCGCTCGCCATCGATACGGATGACATCGCAGTAGGGCGCCCCGGGGTCGCTCTGCATCCACGGCTCGAGCCTGAAATCGATGCCGCGCCGCTCCTTCAGGAAGGCAACGGTTTTCTCGTCCGGCGCGACGATGCCGGTCATCCCGCCCAACTCGGCCACCATATTGGTCAGCGTGGCGCGCTCGTCGATCGACAGCGCCCGCACTGCCGCACCGCCGTATTCGAACACCACGCCGATTGCGCCGCCGGCGCGGATGGTCTGCATCTGCAGCAGATGAAGCACCAGGTCCTTGGCCGTCACGCCGGGGCGCAGCCGGCCGCTGACCTCGATGCGCAGCGTCTGCGGCACCTTGCAGCGCACGTACCCGGTCACCCAGCTATTGGCAATTTCGGTGGCACCGGCCCCGAAGGCCAGGCAGCCCAGCGCGCCCGAATGCGGCGTATGGGAATCTGTGCCGACGATCACCTGACCCGGCAGCGCGTAGCGCTCAGCCATCAGCGCGTGACAGATGCCCTCCGAGCCGCTCTCCCCGGGCAACGCACCGTGCACCCGTACAGGGTAGTCGCGGGCGAATGCCTGGTGGCCCTGGGCGAGATTGGCCACGCCCGGCAGCAGGCCGCCGCGCACATGCGGCACGCTTTGCGCGGCCAGCACCAGGTGATCCTGGAACGCGACGATATGCTCGGGATCGACCAGCGGCGCAGGCTTGCCGAACGCGCGATGCATCAGGTGCGCGCTCATGCCGGTGAAATAATCATGGCTGAAGCGGTAGTCGGCGGCGATGAACACGCCATCGCCGCTTTGCGCGCGCTGGCTGGCCGGATGCAGATGCCGTTCGATGATTTTCTGGACCAGCGTGCGTGGTGCGGCCGCTTCGGGGGGCGCATCGGCCGTGCGCTTGCGCGGCGCGGGCCATTGCTGCGAGCGGCTGTAGTCGAGCAGGCCGCCGGCGCGGATGATGCGCTGGGTCAGCTCGTCGCGGCCGGCCAGGAATACCGATATCGGGATTGCCTCGCCGGCGGCGATACGGTCGAGCACCGAGAAGTCGGTGGTGGTGAGAATGCCGATGTTGTCGCAGTTCTGTTGGTAAATGCGCTCGAAGCTTTGCGCCACGATCAGCCGGATGCCGGCCGACAATTCGGCCAGCGGGGACGATTCTCGCGACGAGCCCTTGCCATAGCGCTTGCCGGCCACGGTGACGGCGAAGCCGCCTTGCCTGACGGCGTTTTCTCCAAACGGCATCTCATTGCCGGCCTTGAAGCCGACGTAGGGATAGCGGCCCAGCCGCTCGTCATAGACCAGCATGACGGTCACCGGGGTGATTTCGTCGGTCGAGACATCGTCGCGCAAGGGCCCGGCTTCGGCCAGGCTGATCGATTCGCCAGCCAGCTGGCGGCGGATGCAGGCGGGATCCTGCGACAGGTACAGCACACGGGCGTCGAAGCGAACGGTATCTTCCATGGCGGGGCATCTCCTTGTGACCCCACTATATCGGCGCTTTGGCGCGCGTGGCGTGACGGCTCGGCATGGCAGCCTTGCCGGGGTGTGACGATTCGGCCGGCACGGCCGGCGCCGCTCAGGACTGGCTGAAGAACTCGACGGCGAACTTGATCAGCTCGGCCTGGCCGTCGATACGCAGCTTGCGCTTGATCGACATGCGATGGGTTTCGACGGTGCGCACGGACAGGCCATGCAGCGAAGCGATCTGCTTGTTGGAGAGCCCATTGGCCAGGTGGCGCAGAATTTCGTGCTCGCGCGGCGTGAGCTTTTCGATCTCGCGCGCGGCGAATTTGTCGCTCAGCCCGTGCGTGGCGGCTGCCGGCGCCGGCTCGCGCATGTCGACGGCAAAGAACGTGCCGCCGCCCATGATGGTGTAGATCGCCTCGACGATCTGCGTGGCCGGCGAATCCTTCAGCACGTAGCCGTGTGCGCCGGCCGCCTGGGCTTGCGCCGCGTACTCGCGGTTGTCGTGCATCGACAGCACCAGCACCCGAGTGCTGGGGTATCTTTGATGGATCGCCTGGGTCAGCGCAATGCCGCTGCCGCCTTTCATGCTGATGTCGGTGAGCACCAGATGCGGCTGGGTCTGCTCGATCAGCCGCAAGGCATCGGTCAGATTGCCGGCTTCGCCGACCACGCGAAGCCCGGCAATGGCATCGAGCCGCAGGCGCAGGCCGTCGCGCACCAGTGGATGGTCGTCGACCAGCAGCAGATCGATCAGGGCGGGCAGGCGCGTCATGTCAGGGTCGCGGCTCACGTCAAGGCGGCCGCCGTCTGCGGCATCGCGGGATGGTAAGGAATCAGCGCGATCAACTCGGTATGTCCGGGGCTGGAGTCGATCTGCAGGCAGCCGCCCAGCGATTCGACGCGTTCGCGCATATTGCGCAGGCCGATACCGCGCTGCGCGTCGGCTTGCACCGCCTCGCAGTCGAACCCCTGGCCGTTGTCCATCACGCTGAGCATGACCTGGCGCGGCAGGACCGCCAGCGCGATCTTGACCCGGCTGGCCACGGCATGACGCGCGATATTGGAGAGCGCCTCCTGGGCAATGCGAAATAGTATCGTATTGAACGAATCCGGCAATGATTTGCCCTGCGCGGCCGAGACGTCGACGACGACGTTCTCGCGGGGCATGTAGCCGGTCTCGCCGAATTCCCTGCCGAGCTGCACCAGCGCGGCGGCCAGCCCGAAATCGTCGAGCATCGACGGGCGCAGCGCGTGCGAGATGCGGCGAATTTCCCCCAGGGTCCGGTTGATCTGCGTGAGCGCCTTGCCGATCGTCGCCTCGACCATGCCCGGATCGCCGCCCGCCTGTGCGGCATGGGCCGGCACCGACTCGAGCAACAGCTTGGTCGACACCAGCATTTGGCTGACGCCGTCGTGCAACTCGCGCGAGAGCCGGCCGCGCTCGGCTTCCTGCGATTCCACCACCTGATGGGCGAGCAGCTTGAGTTTCGCGTCGGAACTGCGCCAGTCCGTGATATTGAGCGCCAGGCCGCAGATGCCGATGGCCAGCATGCCGAGCGTGCCGGTCAGGCCGATCCACAACAGCGTGCGCTTGATGTTCATCGACGCGTGCTGGTCGATCTGCGCGAGTGTCGCCGTGACGTCGTCCAGGTAGATGCCGGTGCCGATCATCCAGCCCCAGCGGTCGAGCTTGAGCACATAGCCGAGCTTCGGCTCGATCTGGTGCGTCGAGGGCCGCCGCCACGGGTATTCGACGAAGCCGCCGCCTTGCTCGGCCCGGTGGATCAGGCGCTGGATCGGCGAAGTGCCGTCGGGCGCGCGCAGCGACCAAAGGTTCTGGCCGACCAGTTCCGGCTGGCGCGGATGCATCAGCGACTTCCCGTTCAGGTCATAGACGAAAAAATAACCGTCCGTGCCGAACTCGAGCTTGGACAATATCTGAAGTGCGCGCTCGCGCGTGGCGGGGTCGTTGCGGCCGGAATCATAGAGCGGTGCGATGGCACTCTGCGCCAGGTCCATGTAATGGCGCAGTTCGGCCTGCTTGCTGGTTCGATAGGCCGCGGCGATGATGCTTCGCTGGGAGTTCGACAGCACGTGCGCCTGCAACACCACGGCGATGGCGATGATGGCCGTCGCAATCATGAAAGGCATCAGCGCGAGCAGGAGCAGCTTGCGGCGCAGGCCGGGAATAGGGACGCTTAACATCGCGTTAGATCAGCCATCCGAGAGGGGGGCAAGCCGCAGCGTCTGGTGGCGCTGCCGAGCCTGCCGCCCGCGATTCATAATGTGCCGCGGCATGGTTGCCGCGCCGTGTCCGAACCCGTTCGGGTCTGCACCCGGGCATCTGGCCGGCGAGTCGTTCTGCGTGGTACTACGTAGACGCCCGGCGATGCCGCTCAGGGTATTCCGCAGAGCGAAACCGTGTGGACAGCCGAAATTATCACTTAAACAGGCGATCTGCGTAGTACTACGCTTGTAGGCGACGCACAGACTCTCAATAATGCTCGCGCGTCCAAATATAAGGCGGGCGCAATGACCGATGGCCGGACGGTTTTACACGCCGGGCCGGTTTGCCATTTTGAGCCATATCAGGAGACTTGAGCATGAAATCGACGATTCCAGCCCAAGCCGGCGCACGCTGGCGATGGCTGCTGCTATTGCCCTGGATTGCGCTGTTCTGGGTGCCATCGTACAACGCCGTTGAGCCCACGCTCGCGGGCTTCCCCT
>JAGXBI010000367.1 GCA_018971155.1 Burkholderiales bacterium | reverse complement strand
GGCCGCTGGAAGGCGTTTGCCGAGGTGCTGGCGATCGGCGCGCCGTGCGTATTTCTGGTCATCATGCTCGGCCCGTCGATCAATTACGCCTCCGACCAGTGGATTGTGCAGACGCCGGTGCTGGGGCTGCACGACACCGTGCGCGCGGCGGCGGTGCCGGTGGGCGCCGCGCTGATGCTGGCGATCTGCGCGGTCCGGCTGATGCGGCATCGGGCGCGTGAGTTGCTGCTCGGTTTCGGCGCGCTGGCACTCATCGCGCTCGCGCTTTACGGCGCGCGCGATCTGCTCGTGAACATGGGCAACTGGAACCTGGTGATCTTCTTCGGCCTGCTGCTCGGCGGCGGCGTGCTGGTCGGGCTGCCGATCGCGTTCTGCTTCGGACTGTGCACGGTGGCGTGCCTGCTCACCACCACGACCACGCCGCTGGCGGTCATCACCGGGCAGATGAACGAGGGCATGAGCTCGCTGGTGCTGCTGGCCGTGCCGCTGTTCATCCTGCTGGGTCAACTCATCGAAATGACCCAGATGGCCAAGGCGATGGTGGCTTTTCTCGCCTCGCTGCTGGGTCACGTCAAGGGCGGACTCTCATACGTGCTGATCGGGGCGATGCTGCTGGTCTCGGGCATCTCGGGCGCCAAGACGGCCGACATGGCGGCCGTCGCTCCAGTGCTGTTCCCGGAAATGAAGCGGCGCGGCATCCCCGAGGGCGAGCTGGTGTCGCTCCTGGCCGCGTGCGGCGCGATGGCCGAGACGATTCCGCCGTCGCTGGTGCTGATCATCATCGGTTCGGTCACGGGCGTCTCGATTGCCGCGCTGTTCAAGGGTGGCCTGCTGCCCGGCATCGTGCTGGCGCTGGCGCTGGCTTTCATCGCGCGGCGGCGTACCGGCGACGCCGCGGACAAAGTGCCGCGGGCGAGCCTCAAGACCGTGTTGCGCACGCTGTTCGTGGCGCTGCCGGCGCTGGTATTGCCGGTGCTGATCCGCTATGCGGTTGCCGAGGGCGTGGCCACGGCCACCGAAGTCTCCACCATCGGCATTGCCTACACCGTGGTGATCGGCTTGCTGGTGTATCGCCAGTTCGATTGGCGGCGCATCTATCCGATGCTGGTCGAAACCGCATCGCTGTCCGGCGCGATTTTGCTGATCATCGGCGCGGCCACCGCGATGGCGTGGGCTTTGACCCAGGCGAGCTTTTCGCAGGCGCTGGCCGAAGCGATGGCCCGCATGCCCGGCGGCGCTTACGGGTTCCTGTTCATCTCGGTGATCGCCTTCGTGGTCCTGGGCAGCGTGCTCGAGGGCATTCCGGCGATGGTGCTGTTCGGCTCGCTGCTGTTTCCGATCGCGCGCCAGGCCGGCATCAACGAAGTTCATTACGCCATCACCGTGATTCTCGCCATGGGTATCGGCCTGTTCACGCCGCCGTTCGGCCTGGGTTACTACGCGGCCTGCACGATCGGCCGGGTCGACCCCAACGCCGGGCTGCGCCGCATCTGGCCGTATCTGGGCGCGCTTGCCGCGGGCCTGGCGGTGGTCGTGGCGGTGCCGTGGATCTCCACCGGATTTCTCTGAACCTGCGGTGCGGCGCGCCGCAGCGTTGCCGCACCCAACCGCTCCATCACTCACTTTTTTGACTGACGCGGCCCGCCCAAGGGTCGCGCGAAGGATGCTTTTGTCATGTCGCACACCGATGCCAAGGCGCTGGCCAACGCAATACGCTTTTTGTCGATCGACGCCATCCTGCAAGCCGGCGAGGGGCATCAGGGCGTACCGCTGGGCATGGCCGAAATCGCCACGGCGCTCTTCACGCGCCATCTCAAATTCAATCCGGCCGACCCGGCCTGGGCCGATCGCGACCGCTTCGTGCTTTCCAACGGGCACGGTTCGATGCTGCTGTACTCGCTGCTTTACCTGACCGGCTACGAGCGCATCGGGCTCGACCAGATCAAGTCGTTCCGGGAGCTCGGCTCGCATTGCGCCGGGCATCCGGAATTCGACACCGGCGCCGGAATCGAGGTCACCACCGGGCCGCTCGGGCAGGGCATTGCCAACGCGATGGGCATGGCGATTGCCGAGGCCTACCTGGCGGCCCGCTTCGGCCGTGGCATTGTCGACCACTACACCTACGCGTTCGTCGGCGACGGCTGCCTGCAGGAAGGCATCGGCCAGGAGATGATCTCGCTGGCCGGGCACCTGCGCCTGGGCAAGCTGATCCTGTGCTGGGACGACAACCGGATCACCGACGACGGCAGCACCGAACTGTCGATCAGCGAAGACGTCGCGGCGCGCTTTCGCGTGGCCGGCTGGCATGTGCAGGAAGTCGACGGGCACGACCTCGAAGCGGTCTCGGCCGCGCTGGACAACGTGCGCCAGGACCCGCGCCCGTCGTTGCTGGCGTGCCGCACCGTCAT
The DNA here is from genome assembly GCA_018971155.1 of Burkholderiales bacterium. GTDB lineage: Bacteria > Pseudomonadota > Gammaproteobacteria > Burkholderiales > Burkholderiaceae > Pandoraea. Next base: position 938 of record JAGXBI010000367.1, on the reverse strand, counting down.
CGCGCGCGGCATCGCGCGCCTGCAGGGCCAGCGCGGCGGCCACAGCGGCCGCCTGTTCGCCGACGACGCCCGGCAGATGCGCGATGCGCTGGATTGGCCGCATGCACCGTTCGAGATGCCGGGCCCGGTGCTCGACGCCTGGCGCGCCGCCGGGCGCCGCAGCCAGGGTGAATACGATGCCTGGCGCGAGCGCGTGGCCGCACTGGCGCCGGCCGAGCGCGCCGAGTTCGAGCGCATTCAGGCTGGCCAGCTGCCCGAGGGCTGGCGCGACGTGCTCGAAGACTATCGCCGGCGCGCGATGCAAAGCGACGAGGCGCAGGCCGGCATCATGATCTCGGCCGACATCAACGACCTGCTCACGCCGCATCTGCCGGAGCGCATGGTCGGTTGCGCCGACCTGGAAGCGCCCACCGGACACAAGCGCCAACTGCGCGCGTTCGCAGCCGGCGAGCGGGCCGGCGCTTATGTGCACTGCGGCGTGCGCGAGCATCTGATGGGGGCGATGGCCAACGGCATGGCCGCGCATGGCGGCGTGATTGCGCTGGCCGTCACCTATCTGGCGTTTTCCGACTACGAGCGGCCGGCGATGCGCATGGCCGCGCTGATGGGCTTGCCGGTCAAATTCGTCTTCAGCCACGACTCGATCGGGGTGGGCAAGAACGGCCCGACCCACCAGCCGGTCGAGATCCTGGCTTCGTTGCGGGCGATGCCGAACATGCTGGTGATGCGCCCGGCCGACGCGGTCGAGGCCGCCGAGTGCTGGATGCTCGCGCTCGAACACCGCACCGGCCCGAGCACGCTGGTGTTCGCGCGTCAGGCACTGCCGCGGGTGCGCGCCGAACACGTCGAGGAGAATCTGTCGCGCCGCGGCGCGTATGTGCTGGCCGAAGCCGAAGGCGGCGCGCGTCAAGTCACCTTGCTGGCCACCGGCTCGGAAG
>JAGXBI010000035.1 GCA_018971155.1 Burkholderiales bacterium | reverse complement strand
GGCGGTGTTTGGCACCTCGATGTCGGCTCATCTCATCCTGGGGCTGTAGCCGGTCCCAAGGGTATGGCTGTTCGCCATTTAAAGAGGTACGTGAGCTGGGTTTAAAACGTCGTGAGACAGTTTGGTCCCTATCTGCCGTGGGCGTTGGAAGTTTGAGGGGGGCTGCTCCTAGTACGAGAGGACCGGAGTGGACGAACCTCTGGTGTACCGGTTGTCACGCCAGTGGCATCGCCGGGTAGCTATGTTCGGAAGAGATAACCGCTGAAAGCATCTAAGCGGGAAACTCGCCTCGAGATGAGACTTCCCTGGGAACTCGATTCCCCTGAAGGGTCGTTCAAGACCAGGACGTTGATAGGCTGGGTGTGGAAGCGCAGTAATGCGTTAAGCTAACCAGTACTAATTGCCCGTGAGGCTTGATCCTATAACCAGTATGTTTCAGGTTATTTGCGTCGTTGTGCCTCATATCACAACCACACTACTAATTCTCCAGATTGGCCTGGCTGACTCAACCTCAGCCAAGCAACAAGTCATGCCTGATGACCATAGCGAGTTGGAACCACCCCTTCCCATCCCGAACAGGACCGTGAAACGACTCCACGCCGATGATAGTGCGGATTGCCCGTGTGAAAGTAGGTAATCGTCAGGCTTCCCAACACAAAACCCCCAGCCTCAACCGCTGGGGGTTTTGCTTTTTTTATCGCGGAATTTATCTCCAACACCAGCATCGTCTGTTCGCGAGACTATGTTGCGCTCAATGGTGTCCGGGCTCCGGCAATTGAAAGAGGTCAGGAGCGCAGGCTCCCGATGTCGTCGTCGTCGTGTTGGCCGGTTTGGCCAAGCCGCATGGCCGACCTTCCTGGCCTCAAACCAGAAATGACGACGAGCTGGGGCTCCTACTTAGCCTCTGGCCGGTTGCATGAGCAGACATGGGTAAAGATCCCAACGACCTTCGCGCATGAAACAGACGGGAGCGCAACGCGTCGGCCGCGTGGTGCCCGCGAAGGTCGTTGGCAATACCACGCTCAGTTAGTTTTTGGAGAGATATTTTTCGACCAACCGAACCCAGTAAGTGCCGCCGAGCGGCAGCAAGTCGTCGTTGAAGTCGTAGCTGGCGTTATGAAGATTGCACGGACCCAGACCATGCCCGCTATCCCGGTGGGCACCGTCGCCGTTGCCGATGAACACGTAGCACCCGGGTTTCTCCAGCAACATAAAGGAGAAATCTTCGGCTCCCATCGTCGGTTCGACTTTGGCGTCGACATTTTCCGCACCGACGATTTCACGCATCACCTCTGCGCAAAACGCGGCTTGCTTTTCGTCGTTGATTGTCGGGGGATAGTTGCGGTTGAAGAGAACTTCTGCTTCGCAGCCCAAACCACGTGCAACATGCGCGGCAATGTCTCGCAAACGTTGTTCGATCAGGTCAAGCACTTCCAGGGAAAAAGTCCTTACCGTCCCCCCAAGCCAAGCGACGTCGGGAACGACATTGGTCGCATCGCCGGCATGTATTTGCGTAATAGAAAGCACCGCAGCGTCGATTGGCCGCTTGTTGCGCGTAATAATGGTCTGCAGGGCTTGTGCCACCTGGACAGCGGCGATAACCGGGTCAATGCCGTTGTTCGGAATCCCCGCGTGCGTGCCCTTGCCGGTCAGGGTAATTTTGAATTCGTTGCTCGAGGCCATCATCGGGCCGGGCGTCAAGCCGAATGTCCCGACCTTAGACCCGGGCCAATTGTGCATGCCGAAAACGGCTTCCATGGGAAATTTCTCGAATAGCCCATCTTTGATCATTTCGCGAGCGCCGCCGCCGCCTTCTTCGGCCGGCTGGAAAATCAGGTAAACGGTGCCATCGAAATTGCGATGCTTCTGCAGATACTGCGCCGCGGCCAATAGCATCGCGGTATGGCCATCATGGCCACATGCGTGCATTTTCCCGGGGTGTTGCGATGCATGATCAAACGTATTCACTTCCTGAATTGGCAACGCGTCCATGTCGGCCCGCAACCCGATCGCTCGCTTGCTATCGCCGTTTTTTATAATGCCCACCACACCAGTCTTACCCAGCCCCCGGTGGATCGGGATATCCCAGGACGACAATTTGTCGGCAACCACGTCGGCAGTGCGCTGCTCCTCAAAGCATAGTTCTGGATGAGCGTGAATATCGCGACGTACCGTTTGTATTTCGGCCCGAGCGGCATCAATTTCCGGAATTAGTTTCATAAGATCCCAAGCGACGCATTCATCAATCGAACAATTATGTTACTCCCAATGCCCGTTCTCCGCCTATTTCGAGTCATGTCGCAATGCAGCAATGACTGATTTCCGCAGATGACCACTACAATTGGAATATTTGCCCAGCAGACCGCATGCGGCAGCGATCAACCAAGGAGTCACGTTATGGCGTCGTCTACGCAGAACATCGTTCGGGCGGCATGTCCCCACGATTGCCCCGACACCTGCGCGTTACACGTTACGGTAGAAGACGGCGTCGTCACACGGGTTCAAGGGGACCCGGAGCATCCGGCCACGCACGGGGTTTTATGCACCAAGGTGTCCCGCTACGCGCAGCGCACTTATCATCCGGATCGCGTCCTGCGTCCTCTCAAGCGCATTGGCAAAAAGGGCGAGGGCCGGTTCCAGGAAATCAGTTGGGATACTGCGCTCGATGAAATCACCGGGCGACTGCGTGAAATCGCCGCTCGCGATCCACAGGCCATCGTCCCATACAGTTACGCCGGCACGATGGGTCTGGTGCAGGGCGAAGGCATGGCCGCACGATTCTTTCATAAGTTGGGAGCCTCGCTCCTCGACCGGACCATCTGTGCCAGCGCCGGCAGTGCCGCGCTGCGATATACCTACGGCGGTGGTTTCGGGATGCATGTCGAGCATTTCGTCGATAGCAAACTGATTCTTATCTGGGGCAGTAACCCGATCACGTCGAGCCTTCACTTCTGGGGGCTGGCGCAGGAAGCGAAGCGTCGTGGCGCGAAACTCATTGCGATTGATCCCTATCGCTCGTTGACTGCGGAAAAGTGCCACCAGCATATCGCCCTCCTGCCGGGTACGGATGCTGCGCTCGCGTTGGGGATGATGTATGTTCTGCTTCAGGAAAATCTGATCGATCACGAATATATCGCACGTCACACGCTTGGCTTTGCGCAACTCAAGGAGCGCATCCAAGCCTACCCGCCGGCGCGGGTCGCTTCGATCTGCGGCATTACGGCACAAGAAGTCACCCAACTCGCGCGGGACTATGGCACGACGCGGCCGGCGGCTATCCGTCTGAACTACGGCATGCAGCGCACTCACGGGGGTGGGCAGGCCGTGCGCGCTATCGCATGCCTGCCAGCGTTGATAGGCGCCTGGCGCGATGCCGCGGGCGGATTACTGCTCTCGTCGTCGGGGTTCGCGCCTACCGATCTCGCGGCACTATCGCGTCCCGATCTGTTACCCGGATGGCCGCAAACGCAGCCGCGCGCTATCAATATGTCCACCATCGGCGACGCGCTTGCGCATCCGGGTGACAATGCTTTCGGGCCACGCATCGATGCGGTGATCGTATACAACAGTAATCCCGTTGCGGTGGCACCCGAGTCTGTCAAGGTCGCTGCCGGTTTTGCTCGCGAAGACCTTTATACCGTCGTGCTGGAGCATTTCCTGACGGATACCGCCGACTATGCCGACATCGTGCTACCCGCTACCACGCAACTCGAACATCTCGATATTCACAAAGCCTACGGCCACACCTACGTGATGGCCAATAACCCGGCGATCGCGCCACTTGGCGAAGCGAAACCGAACTCCGAGATTTTCCGGCTGTTGGCTAACCGCATGGGATGGACGGATCCGTGCTTTCGCGACACGGACGACCAACTGGCAGCTCAGGCGATGCGCTGGACGGACCCGAAATTCGGCGGCAGCGATTGGCAAAGTGTGAAGGACGCCGGCTGGGTCAAGCTGGCTCTGCCGAAGGCGCCATTTGCCGAAGGTGGGTTTGCCACGCCGTCAGGCAAGTGCGAGTTTTGGTCGGCGGCCATGGAAAAAGACGGACTTGACCCACTGCCCGACTGGGTGCCGCCGTATGAATCCGTTGCCAGTGCCCCCGCGCTTGCCGAGCGCTTTCCGCTCGCAATGATCTCGCCACCGGCGAGGCATTTCCTCAACTCGAGTTTTGTCAACGTCGCTAGCCTGCGGTCCGTCGAAGGCGAGCCGCACCTGGACATTCACCCGACCGACGCCGCGGCCCGCGGCATTGTGCAACATCAGCGGGTACGCATCTTCAACGATCGCGGCAGTTTCATCGCCAAGGCCCGTATCACGGAGAAGGCGCGACCCGGCGTGGTGGTCGGGCTGTCGGTCTGGTGGAAGAAATTCACTGCTGACGGCAAAAACGCAAATGAAGTCACCGGCCAGCGGTTGACCGACCTGGGTCGCGCGCCAACCTTCTACGATTGCCTGGTCGAGGTCGAAGCACTGGACGCCGGATGAGGTTGCGATGATGTCGGCGCAGCCCGGTCGAGGATGGCGACAAACCCTGATCTGGCCGATTGTCGCGTGGACCGCCGTGAGCTTGAGCGGGTGCGGCGAAATCGATTATTACGCGCAGGCTATTCACGGGCAGTTTGCGTTGCTCGAAACCGCGCGGCCGGTCGATACTTTGTTGGACAGCGATCACGTTGACGAGCGCTTGCTGCGGCGCTTGCGCCTGGCCGAGGAAATACGCACCTACGCAGTCAAAAAGCTCGGACTGCCCGACAATGGCAGCTACAGGAAGTATGCCGACCTGAAGCGCCCCTATGTCGTCTGGGATGTGTTTGCCGCGCGAGCCCTCTCATTGAGGCTCAAGCAGTCTTGTTTTCCAATTGCCGGCTGCGTCGATTATCGCGGTTACTATGCATATGCCGACGCGGACCAATACGCGCGCGATTTGCGACGCCATGGCTGGGAAACCTTCACGGTTGGCGTGCCCGCGTACTCGACGCTCGGCTATTTTGACGACCCGCTGTTGAATACCTTTTTGTTCGATCCCGAGGGCGAGTTGGCACGGATCATATTCCATGAACTTGCCCACCAGGTCGTGTACGTGCGCGGCGATACGATGTTCAACGAGTCCTTTGCCGTCACCGTGGCCGCCGTAGGCGTGGCTCGATGGCTTCGCTCTCATCCTCGTGCGGCCAAAGCCTATGACGTCGTCGATAGGCACCGGCGTGCATTCCAGGCGCTCATCAGGCGCTATCGAGGCCGCTTGGCCGAACTTTATGCCGGCACGTTGCCTCCGGCCCAGAAGGAAATCGAAAAGCGCCGAATCTTCCACGAGGTACGGATGAGTTATGCGCGCCTGCGCGCTTCCTGGGGTGGCTACGCTGGCTTTGATCGATGGATCGATAGCGGTTTGAACAACGCCAAGTTTGGCGCCTTTGCCGATTATTCGCAGTGGGTGCCGGCGTTCCGCGCATTGCTCGCGCAGCAGCATGGGAACTTGCCCGCCTTTTACAAAGCGGTCAAGCAGCTGGCGGCGCAGCCCGCCGACAAGCGTCACGCCGAATTGAATGCCCTGGCGCAGGGCGAAGTCGAAAGCTCGCTCAGCCCTGAGATGGGATCGCAGCCTTCAGGCGGCCAAGCAAATTAAAAAGTTGCTCTCGCTCGGTCGTGGAGAGTTGCCCGATGGTTCGCTCGATCCAGGTTTCGTGGGCCTGGGCCATTTTTGCGAACGCTTTCTTTCCGCGAGGCGTCAGCTTGATAAGAAAAGCGCGGCGGTCATGTTCCATCTTCTCACGAACAACCCAACCTTCCTTTTCCAGTTGGTCCGTGATGCCCGTCACGTTGCCGCCGGTCACCATCATTCGTTTCGAGAGCTCGCCCATTTTCAATCCCTCCGGATGCCGATCCAGCTGGGCCAGCAAGTCGAAGCGTGGCAGCGTGCAATCGAAGTCCTGTCTCAGGCGCGACCGGATTTCGGCCTCTACCAGATTGGTACACGTCAGTAGCCTGAGCCACAAGCGCAATGCTTCGTGGTCGTGCACATCGGCCCGTGTTTCCAGATCCAGGGATGTCGCCTCGACTGTTTGCATGAGGAAATGAGAGTGAGAAAGATGGAGGCTGAAAAGTTCAGGTTTAAATTAAATTGGCTCCCAAGTCAACTCACAAAAGGAGGGCGCGCGAACATAAAAAAAGGCACCCGAAGGTGCCTTTCGATTCAAACCTGACGGTTAAGTCAGATTAGAACTTGTGACGCAGGCCAACGCGCATTGCGACTTGGTTTTTGGAGCTAGATTGTCCCCCAACGAAGTTGATCTCCGCGTTTTGGGCATCACCCGCAGCTTTTTGGTATATGCCGATTGCATAAACATCCGTGCGTTTCGACAGCCAGTAATCGGCACCCAAGTTGACTTGATGATACTTCGGTTTTGCACCAGCATCATTTCTGGCCCAAGTGTAGGTGTACGCAGCACCCAACTGCAACGCCGGAGTAAGCATGTATTTGCCGTTCACTTCGACGTTTTGAACGCGCAAATTAGCCCCCTCAAGCCCCGACGGCGCGTAGCTGATAGGCACAGCAGTACCGTTCAACTTGACGTTGGTGTACACAACTCCGACAGTCGCCGGGCCGAACGCATACGAACCACCAAGACCCCAAATTTGCTTGTTGGTTGCGCCTTGGCCAAACGTGCCGTCTGTATCTGCCCCAGCCGTATTCCCGATGGAGGGGAGGGTGGTAGTGGACGGGTTTTGACTATACAAATATGCTGCGCCGACAGTCAGAGGGCCATTGGCATAACCAGCACCTAAACTCCACAAACGGTTGCTAGCAAAACCCCCCGCTTTGTTGCTGAACCCGTACAACGTGTCGAAGCTGAAGCCGTTGTAATTGACACTGGTGTACTTGACGGAGTTGTCGACACGGAAGAAGTTATTCAGATTATCGTTGTCGCCCGGGTGAGCACCGATGTAGCCTGCCCACTGTGCTCCGGAAGCTAGCGGACCCAAGTAGTCGACCACGGAGTCATATTGACGGCCGAGTGTGAACGTGCCAGCCGTCGCGCTGCTCAGGCCAACCCAAGCTTGACGACCGAATTCCCGACCACCTTGGAGTTGGCTACCGCTGAACAGACTAAAACCGTTTTCCAAGTCAAATACGGCTTTCAGGCCACCGCCCAGATCTTCGGCGCCCTTCAAACCCCAGCGGCTGCCTTGCATCACGCCATCTTTTGCTTGCCAAGCGGAATTACCACCTTGATTGTTGGTATAGGTGATACCCGCATCAATAATACCGTACAGGGTCACGCTGCTTTGTGCTTGAGCAGCGCCGGCGAAGGCGCCGAGCACAGCAAGAGCGAGAAGCGACTTTTTCATTGAGTGATCTCCAAGAAGATTGTGAGATTTGTTTAACAAGGTCACTAGTGATAACGTCCTTGCTAATCAACTTCGCGAGAAGTTGGACGTAATGTAACAAATTCACTGGTGCTGGCAAAGGAAAAGGCGCGTTTGCCGCCTGAATCGAGCGATTCATGTTTCTTTTTTGCAACAGCCCCATGGCATGGGCTTTACGCGTGAATCCGAGCGTTTCATCGGCCGCTTCGCCAGGCTCTATTGGGCTTGCATCAGGCCGGTAAATCGGCCCGATGTCCTCCTTCGGCCCTGCCTTCGTCTCATATCGTAAAATATAGGCAAACCGTTGTTCGAGAAAGCGATCATGTCATTGGATGCCTGGATTAACGAATTCGACCGAGGCCTGCGCGCCGTCGCTGGTGTGACCCGTGCGAGCCGCCCCCTGCCGGTGCCGGTCGCCCCGGCGCAAGCGGCGCAGCCGCCGCTGAGCGAGCGCGAACGGCGGCATGTAGCGGGTCTGATGCGCGTCAATCATGTCGGCGAGGTGTGTGCCCAGGCGCTGTATCAGGCCCAAAAACTGGCGACACCATCCGAACGGCTGCGCGTGGCGTTCGAGCGCGCGGCGCGCGAAGAGGAGGACCATCTGGCGTGGACCGCCACGCGCCTCAGTGAACTGGGTGCGCGCCCCAGTCTGCTCAATCCGCTCTGGTATGCGGGGGCGCTGGCGATTGGGTTTCTTGCCGGCAAGGCCGGCGATCGCATCAGTCTCGGCTTCATGGCCGAAACGGAGCGGCAGGTAGAGCATCACCTGGATGGGCATCTCGAGCGTTTGCCCGCGCAAGATGCGCGCTCCAGGGCAATTCTCGAGCAAATGCGGGCGGACGAGATCGTACATGGGCAAACTGCGCGCGACGCGGGAGGGGTTGAGCTGCCTGCGCCCGTGCGGCAGGCGATGAAGTTCACGTCCAAAATCATGACCACGATTGCTTACGCGATATAAGTAGGACTGGCCCCCATCGCTTGTTTGGCGCAGGGGTTTTGTGGGCTGGGCCAAAGCCTCCAATTTCCCTGTATATGCCAAATCGCGTGTCGGCCGGCAGAGCCCCGTCGACGACTCGGTGGCGTGAGTGCCTACTTTTGTTGAACTCTCCATATGCTTGGGCGTTGGTCGTTTCGAGCGTCCGGTTTCTGATGTAGCACTTTCACAATCTTCCTTATCCCATTAATTTTTATCGAAATTTGCCTGGTGACGGCATGAGGAATGTTCGCTAAGTCATTGTTCTGGCAAGAAATTTTCAATCAAAAAACCGCCAAAACGCTTGACCGCCATAAATGCTTACTCTAAAGTGGGAAATAGTGTGAGAAAGTGCAATTTCGTGTGAATTTTTCTCGTTTTGCCGGGTGTTGAGCAGGCTCAGGTGGCCGCTGATTTTTCAAGGAACTCGCCGTGTTTCAAGGGGCTTCGGCACTATCACTGGATGCGAAGGGGCGGATGTCAGTGCCGGCCCGGCATCGTGACGTGCTGAAGGAGCAGGCCGAGGGGCGCGTCACCATCACCAAGCACCCGGATGGGTGCTTGCTGCTTTTCCCGCGCCCGGAGTGGGAAGTTTTTCGCGGCAGGGTCGCCGCGCTGCCGATGGACGCCACCTGGTGGCGTCGTATTTTTTTGGGCAGTGCCGCGGATGTCGAGATGGATGGTACCGGCCGGGTCCTGATCGCCTCCGAGCTGAGAGTGGCGGCCGGTCTGGACAAGGACGTCATGCTGCTTGGCATGGGCAGCCACTTCGAAATCTGGGATGCCACGACGTATATCGCGAAAGAGCAGGCGGCGATGGCCCAGGGTATGCCGGATGCACTGAAGAATTTCACTTTTTGATTGTTAGGTGGCCTGTCGAGCATGACGCACGCGGTGGAAACGGAAATGCAGCACCGCACGGTTCTGCTGGATGAGGCCGTGGATGCCCTGCTATGGCGGCTCGATGGTGTGTATATCGACGGCACCTTCGGGCGCGGTGGTCATAGCCGCAAGATTTTGAACCGCCTCGGGCCGCAGGGGCGCCTGATCGCTTTCGACAAGGACCCGCAGGCGATTGCCGAGGCGAGCAAGATCGACGACCCGCGATTCGCGATCGTGCACGAGAGCTTCGCGGCAATGCGCGACGTGCTGGCGCGGCTTGGTGTCAAGGCGGTGGCGGGCGTGTTACTGGATTTGGGCGTGTCGTCCCCGCAAGTGGATGACCCGGCGCGAGGCTTCAGTTTTCGTTTCGACGGGCCGCTCGATATGCGCATGGACCCGAGCCGTGGAGAGTCGGCCGCCGACTGGCTCGCCAGGGTGTCGCAGGACGAATTGACGGAGGTCATCAGGAATTATGGGGAAGAACGGTTTGCTGTTCAGATTGCAAAGGCGCTTATTGCTCGCCGGGCAGACGCCGACCGTCTTGGCCCACTCGTCAGCACGCGCGAGCTTGCCGAGATCGTGGCTGGTGCAGTCAAGACCCGCGAGAAGGGCCAGAATCCGGCCACACGCACCTTTCAGGCTATACGGATTCACGTCAATCAAGAGCTTGCGGAGTTGCCGTTAGCACTTGAGACCGCATTGGATGTGCTGGAGCATGGAGGCAAGCTGGTGGTAATCAGCTTTCATTCGCTGGAGGACCGCATCGTCAAGCGCTTCATGCAGGCGCACGCGAAGCCGCCGGCGATCGATCGGCGCGTGCCGTTGCGAGCCAGCGACATTCCTCGCCCCAAGATGATCCTGCGCGGGCGCGTCAAGCCGAGCGAGGCCGAGACGACCGCCAACCCGCGTGCGAGGTCGGCCATCATGCGCGTGGCGGAAAGGGCTGCGCCATGAGCCGCCTCAACATCCTGCTGCTTGCCATCCTGCTGCTGTGCGCTCTTTCGCTGGTCAATGCCCAGTATCGAGCCCGTACGCTCTTTATCGAGCTCGGGCGTGAGCAGGCGCTCGAATATCAGCTGGCGCAGGACTGGGATCGTCTCCAGTACGAGCAAAGCGCTCAAAGCAAGAGCGCGCGGATTGAGTCGGTGGCGCGCAATCAACTGCACATGATGCCGGCCAATCCTGGTCGAACCCAATATCTGACCGGCTTGCCCGCCGTCATGCCGCCTGGCGGGAAAAGGGGCGGCCGATGAAGCGCAACGAATCGCAAAACGTGCAGTTCGCGACCAGTCCGGTACTCGCCGTGGCTGTGCCCGCCTGGCGTTCGCGATTGGTGATGTTTCTGGTCTTTGCGGTTTTCACCGCGCTGCTCGCGCGCGCGTTCTGGATTCAAGGCCCGGGCAACGACTTTTATCAAAAGCAGGGCGAGAGCCGCTACAAACGCACGCTCGAGCTGCCGGCGACGCGCGGCAAGATTTTCGATCGCAATGGACAGGTGCTTGCCACCAGTCTGCCGGTGCGCGCCGTCTGGGCAATTCCCGAGGATGTGCCGCACGATGTGCCGGCCAGCAAGCTCGATAAGCTTTCCGGATTGCTCGACATGAAGAGTGACGTCCTGCGGCGCAAGCTGAGCACCGACAGGAGTTTCGTCTATATCAAACGCCAGGTTCTGCTGGAGACGGCCGAGCAGGTCGCGGAGCTCGGAATCCCGGGTATATATCAGCGCAAGGAATACCGGCGTTTTTATCCGGAAGGTGAAACCGCGGCACACATCATTGGTTTCACCAATGTCGAGGATGCCGGGCAGGAGGGCGTCGAGCTATCCCGGCAGGCCGATTTGGCAGGCATTCCCGGCAGTCGCCAGGTGATCAAGGATCGTCTGGGGCGAATCGTGGAAGACGTCGGCGTGCTGGCCTCGCCCAGGGACGGACGGGATATCGCACTATCGATCGACAGCAAAATTCAATTCCTGGCGTATCGGGAACTGAAGGACGCGATAGAGCGTACGGGCGCCCGGGCGGGCAGTGCCATCGTCCTGGACACGCGCACCGGCGAGGTACTGGCGCTGGTCAATTTGCCGACCTACAACCCCAACGATAGGCTCAGGCTCACGGGTGCCCAACTGCGCAACCGCGCGTTGACCGACACCTTCGAGCCCGGTTCGATCATGAAGCCGTTCACCATCGGCCTGGCGCTAGAACACCGGCGCGTCACGCCCGATACCGTGATCGCAACGTCGCCGGGGCGCATCCGGCTCGACGGAGCGACCATCACCGACACGCGCAATCACGGCGCACTGACCGTCGCCGGCGTGATTCAGAAGTCCAGCAATATCGGCACGCTGAAGATCGCGTTGATGATGACGCCGCAGGAAATGTGGGAGATGTATACCCGAGCCGGCTTCGGGCGCGCACCGAACGTGGGCTTTCCGGGGGCGGTCGCCGGCCGGCTGCGCCCCCATCGCAGCTGGCGGCGCATCGAGCAGGCCACCATGAGTTATGGCTACGGGATGTCGGCGTCCTTGATGCAATTGGCGCGTGCATACACCGTATTCGCTCACGATGGCGAGCTGATCCCCGTTTCCATCTATAAAACCGATGGCACGCCAGCCCGCGGCGAGCAGGTGTTCTCTGCGCAAACCGCGCAGCAAGTGCGTCAGATGCTGGAGAGCGCGGCTTTGCCGGGCGGCACCGCGACGCGGGCCCAAGTCGTCGGTTATCGCGTCGGCGGCAAGACCGGCACGGCCTACAAGCAGTCGGGTAACGGTTACGACCGGACCAAATATCGCGCATCGTTCGTCGGCCTGGCACCGATGTCCGCGCCGCGCATCGTCGTGGCGGTCATGCTCGACGAGCCGTCGCGCGGCTCGCATTACGGCGGCACCGCCGCGGCGCCGGTCTTCTCGAGCATTGCTGGCGGGGCGTTGCAGGCATTGAATGTCGCGCCGGACGCGCCGATCCGCCCATTGGTGTTGCGCGACTCGACCACGGAGAGTGAGCCATGGCCGTCGACCCTGTAACGCTGAGCGCGCCGATGCGCGCGACGCTGACAAACGCGCATGGCTGGCTCACCGGGCATTGCAGCGCCGCAGCGTCATTGCAGGCAGACAGTCGTCGCATCCAGCCCGGCGATGTGTTTGTCGCCTACGCTGTCGAGGGCGCCGACAATCGGCCGTTCATCGCCGACGCCGTGGCGCGCGGTGCCGCGGCGGTGCTGTGGCAAAGCGATGCCTGGCGCTGGCCCGACGACGTCGCCGGCGTGGCGCACCTGGGCGTGGCGCGACTCGACGCGCTCGCCGGCGAGTTGGCTTCGCTCTGGTATGGCGAGCCAAGCCGCCATATGCAGACGATCGGCATTACCGGAACCAATGGCAAAACGTCGGTCAGCCAGTGGCTGGCGAGGGTGCTGTGCGACGCGGGACAACCCTGCGCGATCATTGGCACGCTCGGCACCGGCATGCCGGGGCAGTTGCGGAGCACGGGATTTACCACGCCCGACGCCGTGCAGCTCCAGCAAAATCTGCGTGATTTGCAGGCGCTCGGGGCGCGCGCGGTCTCCATGGAAGTATCGTCGCACGGGCTGGCCCAGGGCCGGGTCAACGGCGTGGCGTTCGATATCGCCGTGTTTACCAATCTCACCCAGGATCATCTCGATTATCACGGCACGATGGCTGCCTACGAGGCTGCCAAGGCGCGGCTGTTCGCCTGGCCTGGCCTGCAATGCGCGGTAATCAACCGCGACGACCCGATGGGGCAGCGGCTATTGGCCAAACTTGCCGGCAAGTTGCCAGTCATCGAATACGGGCTGGGTGCGCCGACGCCGTCGATCTATGGCAACCGTGTGCTGAGCGCCACCGACGTGCAGGCGACTGCCTCCGGCACTACGTTTCGGCTGCATGCCGAATCCGCATCGACCGTCATGCATACGTCGTTGCTGGGCACCTTCAACATCAGCAATCTACTGGCCGTGCTGGGTGCGGCACTGGCTGCGGGCGTGCCGGTCGAGCAGGCCCTGTCGGCGCTGGCGAAGCTCGAGCCGGTCGACGGCCGCATGCAGCAGTTGGGCGGCTCCGGCGCGCCGCTGGTCGTGGTCGATTACGCTCACACGCCGGATGCGCTCGAAAAGACGCTTGGCGCGCTGCGTCCGGTCGCACGCGCACGAGGTGGTCAGTTGATTTGCGTATTCGGCTGCGGCGGCGACCGCGACGCAGCCAAGCGACCGCTCATGGGCGCCGCCGCCGAGCAGCTGGCCGACGCCGTGGTGCTCACCAGCGACAATCCGCGCAGCGAGCCGCCGGCCGGCATCATCGCTCAAATTGCCGCAGGCTTGAGTGCCCCGGAGAAAGCCCGGCAAATCGAGGATCGCGCCAGTGCGATCCTGCAGGCGATCCGGCAGGCCGCGCCCGCCGATGTCGTGCTGATCGCCGGCAAAGGGCACGAGAGCACCCAGGAAATCATGGGCAAGAAGCGGCCGTTCTCCGATCAGGAGCATGCTCGCCTGGCGCTGGCAGCGCGCGCGACCTCGCGTGGAGGTGGCGAATGATGATGCGCCTGGCCGAGGCTGTCCGGTACATGCACGACAGCCAATGCGTTGGCGATGATCGGGTCGCTTGCGAACGGATTGTCACCGACAGCCGCGCCGTGCGCGCCGGCGATCTGTTCGTGGCGCTCAAGGGTGAACGTTTCGACGCGCACGATTTCCTGCCTGATGTGGTGCGCCAGGGCGCGGCCGCCGTCGTGGTGGAGCGTCTCCCGCAAGATCTCGCGGTGCCCGCCGCGCTGGTGCCGGACACGCGCATCGCGCTCGGCGAATTGGCCGCCGGATGGCGTCGACGTTTTGTCCTGCCGGTCGTTGCCGTGACAGGCTCGAACGGCAAAACCACCGTCAAGGAAATGATCTCCACGATTTTCGCGCGGGCCGTCGGCGAATCTCATCGGCTTGCCACGGCCGGCAACTTCAACAACGACATCGGCGTGCCGCTGACGCTGTTCGGCCTGAATGCCCAGCATCGGCTGGCGGTGCTCGAGCTGGGTATGAATCACCCGGGCGAAACAGCATATCTGGCAGCCATCGCGCAGCCGACCATCGCGCTGATCAACAACGCGCAGCGTGAGCACCAGGAGTTCATGGTCGACGTCGCGGCAGTCGCGCAAGAACATCTGTCGGTCGTCCTCGCACTGCCTGCCGATGGCACCGCGGTGTTTCCGGCCGACAGCGAGTTTGCCCCGCTGTGGCGCGCCGCCGCGGCACAGCGCCGGATTTTCGACTTTGCGCTGGATGCGCCGGCGGTCGTCAGCGGTCGCTACGACGCGGCCACGCGCGCCTTGCGCGCGACAACGCCCGCTGGCGACATTGCGCTGAACCTGCCGGTGCTCGGCGAGCACAACGCCCGCAACGCGCTCGCTGCTATGGCCTGCGCGCTGGCTGCGGGCGTGACACCGGACGCCATCGCGTACGCCCTGTCCCGGTTTGGTGCGGTCAAGGGCCGGCTGCAGATCACTACGCTCACGCGCGGCGCGCTGGCCGGCACGACACTCGTCGACGACACCTACAACGCGAACCCGGACTCCGTGCGAGCCGCGATCGACGTGCTCGCCGCTATGCCGGGGCCTCGGGCGCTGATTCTTGGCGACATGGGGGAAGTCGGCGACCAGGGGCCCGAGTTTCATCGCGAGGCCGGCGCCTATGCCCACGCGCGGGGCATCGAAGTATTGCTTGCCACGGGCGATCTGGCGCGACATGCGTGCGAGGCGTTCGGTGCGGGCGCCCACCATTTCGCCGACGTCGGGGCGCTCAATGCCCACGTGCAAAGCGCGGTTCGGCCGCTCGCCTCGGTGTTGGTAAAGGGTTCGCGTTTTATGCGAATGGAGCGTGTCGTCGGCGCGCTCGAAAATTCTTATGGCGCAATTGAACAACAAAGGAATAGCTGAATGCTCTTGACCCTGGCGCAGTGGCTGCACAGCGATGCAAGCTTCTTGCGCGTCTTCAACTATCTGACCTTTCGCGCGTTGATGGCCAACCTGACCGCGCTGGTGATCGGTCTGTCCTGCGGTCCGTGGGTCATCCGCAAATTGACGGCGATGAAGGTCGGCCAGGCCGTGCGCACCGATGGGCCGCAGACCCACCTGGTCAAATCAGGGACTCCAACCATGGGGGGCGTGCTTATCCTGATCGCGATTACGGTCTCGACGCTGTTGTGGGCCAACCTGAGCAATCGGTTCATCTGGATCGTGCTGCTGGTCACCATTGGGTTCGGCGTCATCGGCTGGGTCGACGACTACCGCAAGGTCGTCTACAAGGACCCGCGCGGCATGTCCTCCCGCGAGAAATATTTCTGGCAGTCGGTCATCGGCCTGTTTGCCGCCTTGTACCTCGCCTTCAGTGTGTCCGAAGCCAGTAACCTCAAGGTGCTTGAGCTGTTCGTCAGTTGGGTGCGCAATGGCTTCCCGATGAGCCTGCCGTCCAAGGCCGATCTGTTGCTGCCGTTCCTGAAGTCGGTGCGCTATCCGTTGGGCGTGTTTGGATTCATTGCCCTGACGTATTTCGTGATCGTCGGCTCCAGCAATGCTGTCAACCTCACCGACGGATTGGACGGACTGGTCATCATGCCGGTCGTGCTGGTCGGCGGCGCACTGGGCATATTCGCCTACGTCATGGGCAACGCGGTGTACTCCAAATATCTGTTGTTTCCGCATATCCCGGGAGCGGGCGAGCTGCTGGTGTTTTGCTCGGCCATGGGTGGCGCCGGTCTGGCCTTTCTTTGGTACAACACGCACCCGGCGCAGGTCTTTATGGGCGACGTCGGCGCGCTGGCCCTGGGCGGCGCGTTGGGCACCGTGGCAGTCATCGTCCGGCAGGAAGTGGTGTTGTTCGTCATGGGCGGCGTGTTCGTGGTCGAAACCATGTCGGTCATGCTTCAGGTGGCCTGGTTCAAGTTCACCAAGCGACGTTATGGCGAGGGGCGCCGCATCTTCAAGATGGCCCCGCTGCATCACCATTTCGAATTGTCCGGCTGGAAAGAAACCCAGGTCGTGGTGCGTTTTTGGATCATCACCCTGATGTTGGTGCTGGTGGGGCTGTCCACCCTGAAGTTGCGGTGAATCAGAGTTAATTAAGGAAGCAGCGACGTGTTCAACGAGATGTTCGGCGATCAATTACAACCGCGTGTCCTGGTGCTGGGCCTGGGTGAGTCAGGCTTGGCGATGGCACGCTGGTGCGCGCGCTATGGTTGCCGCGTGCGGGTTGCCGACACGCGCGACGCTGGCGCGCTCGGCAATTTGCCGATTCTCGAGACGGAAGTGCCGCGAAGTGAGTTCGTCGGCGGCGCATTCAACACCGCACTGCTCGACGATGTCCAGTTGGTTGGAATCAGCCCGGGGTTGTCGCCCCTGGATCCGGCCGTGGCGGAGTTGCTGGCAGCTGCAAAAGAGCGCCAGATTCCCGTTTGGGGCGAGATCGAATTCTTTGCCCAGGCGCTGCGCCACCTCGGCGCCGTCAGCGGCTATGCGCCAAAGTTGCTTGCCGTGACCGGCACCAACGGCAAAACCACCACCACAAGCCTGACCGGCAAGCTCTGCGCACGCGCCGGCAAGCGGGTCGCTGTGGCGGGTAACATCAGTCCTTCGGTGCTCGACAAGCTCAGCGAGTGCATTGCCGAGGCGACGCTGCCGGAAATCTGGGTCATCGAATTGTCGAGTTTCCAGCT
>JAGXBI010000366.1 GCA_018971155.1 Burkholderiales bacterium | reverse complement strand
GTTCGGCGTGCGCCATGACGAGCCCCAGCTTGTTGATCGGCGCGCCGAAGCGGCTCGACTCGCCGCAAATGCGCACGTCGCAGGCGGCGGCGATTTCCATGCCGCCGCCCACGCAGATGCCGTGGATCATCGCCACCAGCGGCACCGGGCAGGTCGTCAGCGCGTCGAGCGTGCGATGCATCAGCGCGCCATACGCGCGCGCCTGCGCGGCGTTGGCACGATCGGTTTCGAACTCGGCGATGTCGTTGCCCGGCGCGAACGATTTCGTGCCGGCCCCGCGCAGCACGATGCAGCGCACCTCGGCGTCGGCCGACAGCGCAAGCACCGTGTCGCCGAGCGCTTGCCACATGGTCTTGGTCAGTGCGTTGAGCTTGTCGGGGCGGTTCAGGCTCACGACGGCGACGGGCCCGCGCCGCTCGGTCAGTACGGTCGAAGTCACGTTGTCTCCCGGGGGATTGGTGTTTTCATCGAGTAGATTTCAAAATGGGATGCCAAAAAATAAAATAGCGAAAAATATGTCAGTAGTTTGCGTGCATTTATAAGACGGGAATATATGACTTTATTGGCGAATTATCAAAGGATTTTTGATTGACAGGCCGTTCGATTGCATGCTAATTTGGTATCCCAATTTTGCAAAGAATCGTAACGTGGAGAACGCGCCGCTGAATGCCTCGGCCTACGAGGCGCTGAAAGGCCGCATCATCAGCGGCGAGCTGGCGCCCGGTGTGCCGCTCTCGGAGCGTGCCTTATGCGAAGCGCTGGGGGTGTCGCGCACGCCGTTGCGCGAGGCGCTCAAGTTGCTGGCCGGCGAAGGGCTGGTCGATATTTCGGCGACCCGGCGCGCCAGCGTGGCGCGCCTGACGCTCGAGGAGGCGGCCGATCTGCTGGCGGTGATGGCCGCGCTCGAAGGGCTCAGCGGCGAGCAGGCCTGCCGCAAGATCGACGACGACGATCTGGCCGAGCTCGAGCAGTTGCAGGCCCAGATGAGCGATGCGCACGCGCGGCAGGATCGCGCGGCGTATTTCGCGCTCAATCAGCAGATTCACCTGACGATTTTGCGCGTCGCCGGCAACCGCGCGCTGACCGAGTATTTCCACAATCTGAATGCGCGCCTGCGGCAGGTTCGCCAGCGGCTCAATCCGACGCCCGAGCGTTGGCAGCGGGCCGTCGACGAGCATGCGGAAATGCTCGAACTGCTGCGCCGGCGTGACGGCAAGCGCCTGCGCGTGCTGATGGAAAATCACCTGCTGGGCAAGACCGACGGCTACCTGGCAGCGATGCTCGATGGCGGTCTGGTCAGCGCCAGCACCGGGCGCCGCATGCCGCGCGCCAAGCGACGCGCGGCGGCATAACGCAGGAACGTAACGAGGCGGCGCAGGGGGGCAGTCGCGCAGCGGCGCCCGGCCGCCGCGCCGCAGCTCAGGCGAGCTGGCCGAGGTAATCCATTTTGCCCAGCGGCACGCCGCTATGGCGCAGGATGCCGTAAGCGGTGCTCACATGGAAATAGAAATTGGGCAGTACGAAATTGAGCAGATAGAACTCGCCGGTGAAAGTGACCGATTTGCTGCCGAGCTTGAGCGTGATGTCTTTTTTCTCGGTGCCGTCGATCTGGCCGGCCTCGAAACTCTCCAGATAATCGATGGTTTTCTGCAGGCGCGCCGCGAGTTCCGCGAAGGTCGTTTCGGTGTCGTCGTACTTCGGCGGCTCGACGCCGGCCAGGCGCGCGGCGCAGCCTTTGGCGGTGTCGGTGACGATCTGCACCTGGCGCGCCAGCGCGAACATGTCGGGATACAGCCGGCTGCCGATCAGCACCGCCGGATCGATCTTTTTCTCCTCCGCATGCGCCGCTGCCTTGGCGAGGATCGCATCGAGATTGCGCATCATGCGCGTCATCACCGGTAGGGATGCTTGATACATCGAAAGGGTCATAGGGGGCTCCAGGTCAAGCGTGACAAAGACATAGGCAAGATATGCGACGCGCCCGGCGGCGCGTCGCCCGGGCCAATTATGTCACCGGCTGGCGAAGGCCGCTGGCGGCCCCCTCGACCCGTTCGACCCCGCCTACGGCTGCGGCGGGGCCAGCGCCGGATCGTCGCGCTCGAACGCGAGCCGGGTGGCGTACTCGCGCACGTCCTCGGGCCAGCCGGCCACCAGCATCCCGAAGCGCGGCCGGTCGTCGGCGAACAGCGCGCGGACCGCTTCCTCGAAGTGCGGCAGGTCGCCGGCCATCGCCGACATGAAGTGATAGGCGCGCTCGTGCGCCGCACGGCGCCGGTCCTGTTCGCCAAGAGCATGCCGCGCCTGGTCGACCAGTCTGCGCAGGGCGACCGATGCGCCGCCGGGCTGAGCCGCCAGCCAGTCCCAGTGGCGTGGCAGCAGCGTGACTTCGCGAGCCACTACGCCCAGCCGGGGCCGCCCGCGGCCGCGCGGTCCGGCGGCGGATGCGGGGTCGTCGCCAGCCGCGTGGCGCGCCGCGACTTCCGCGTCGGTGCCGCGCGTATCGATGTCGGTCACCCGCCCGGTGCGGTCGTCGGAGATCAGCACCGGCCCGCTCGCGCCCTGTGCGAGCGCGTGCTTGAACGCCAATGCAGCGGTCGCCAGCGAGCCGGCGGCAATGCGGCGCGGGCCGTCGAAAACGGTGTAGCGGTTGACGGTGGCTGGGGTGGAGATGCTCGTCATCATGGCAGTCCGAAGATGGAATGGCCGGAATATTATCCGGATATTAATTGATCGTCAATAACACCCGGATTTAATTTGGCGGCTTGGCAGGCGGGTGTTGCGGCGCTCAATGCCGATGACGATGGTGAATGTCCGGAAAATGCGGGTGGGAGTGCGTGACGACCTCATGCCGGTGGGGGTGCGTGTGGGGTTCGTTGCCATCCCACGGAAAGTCGTGCGTGTGCTGATGGTGCGCGTCGTGACGATGACTGTGGGTATGCTCGAGCGCTGCGTGCGTGTGCTCGTGCTCGTGCCGCTCGCGCAGATGAAGCCATACACCCAGCGCCATCAGCGCGGTGGCCACCCAGAACAGCGGCGTGGGCAGTGCCGGCCAGAGCGCCAGCGCGAGCGTTACGCCGAACAGCGGCGCGACCGAAAAATAGGCGCCGGTGCGCGCCGTGCCGAGATGGCGCAGCGCCACCACGAACAGCACCAGGCTCACGCCGTAGCCGGCGAAGCCGGTGAGCATGGCCGCCGCCGCGCTGGCCGGGCCCGGCAGGCGCGCGCCCAGCGCCAGCGCCAGGCCGAAGTTGACCGCGCCGGCCACCAGCCCCTTGATGCAGGCGATCGTCATGGCATCGTTGGCCGAGACCTTGCGCGTGAGGTTGTTGTCGATCGCCCAGCACAGGCAGGCGCCGGCGATC
>JAGXBI010000365.1 GCA_018971155.1 Burkholderiales bacterium | reverse complement strand
CGTCGCAGGTCGTATCCAGCCATAGCGTGAGCGAGGTGTCAGTGGCGCTGCGCGCGACGATTTCGCCCAGATTGCCGAGTTCGTCTGCCAGCAGGTCCTGATCTTTCGTACTCACGCCGCTGAGCGTGACTTGCAGGCGCTGATGGTCGCAGGCCGGCTCGGGCAGGCCCGCCGCGGCCGGCGCCGCGCTGGCCGGCGCCACAGGCGTTGACGGCACGGCTGGCGCAACCGGCGCAGCAGCCGCGGCGGGCGCACCGGTCTGTTGTTCGAGAGCCAGGGCTTGCAGCACGGCGCAGATGCGCGCCATGGCCTCCGGGTCCGGTTCGCTCGAGGAGCGATAGGCATTCAACTGTTGGTGCAGCACGTCTTTGGTTTCCAGGAAAGTGTCGATCATTTCGGTGCGCAAGGCCAATTCGCCGCGCCGCGCCCGATCTAGAAGGTTTTCCAATAAATGCGTGGTTTCGGTCAGCGCCGTGAAACCGAAAGTGGCCGCGCCGCCCTTGATCGAGTGGGCCGCGCGAAAGATCGCATTGAGCTGCTCCGCGTCGGGCGCGCTCACGTCGAGCGCGAGCAGCAAATGCTCCATTTCCGCGAGCAGCTCTTCGGCTTCGTCGAAAAAGGTTTGGTAGAACTGCGTTATATCCACCGTTATCCCCGTTCGTTATTGGCTTGAATCGAAGCTGCCGAAGCACCCAGCAGCGCACCCACCACTTCGATCAGCATCGCCGGATCGACCGGCTTGAGCAGCCAGCCGCTGGCGCCGGCCGCGCGCGCTGCCTCCTTGTAGGCGGCATCGACTTCGGTGGTCAGCACCAGAATCGGCGCACTCCCATAGCCGGGCAACGCACGCAGTGCGCGAATCAGCGCCAGGCCGTCCATGCCGGGCATGTGCTGGTCGGTCAGCACCAGATCGAAGTGTTCCTCGCGTGCACGCTCGAGCGCGGCGGCGCCGTCGCTCGCGGTGCTCACCCGGTAGCCGGCCTCGCCCAGGCTCGCCGAGATGATCTGCCGCATGGCGGCGGAATCGTCGACCGACAAAATGGATTGCGTCATGTGCGTCATTTCCTTGCCTTATCACCGCTTGGCCGCAGCGGGCGCTTGCTCCGCCTGCGCCGCGGCCTGTACCGCGATCTGCGCGGCGCCCTTCTGATCCGGAGCATCGACCGTGGCCGCGTCGTTCTCGCGCTCCAGGGCGGCTTCCGCCTGATGGTTCAACACAATGATGCTGATGCGCCGATTGATCGGGTCGGCCGGGTTTTCCTTGTCGAGATTCAACGTCGAGGCCAGGCCCTGCACGCGCGCGATTTTATCGGCGTCCATGCCGCCGGCGATCAATTCGCGCCGCGAAGCGTTGGCGCGATCGGCCGACAGCTCCCAGTTGCTGTAGTCCTTGTCGCCGGTGGCGTAACGGGTCGAATCGGTGTGCCCGGACAGACTGATGCGGTTGGGCACGTCGTTGAGCGCCTTGCCGATCTCGCGCAGGATGTCGCGCATGTAGGGTTCGACCCGGGCGCTGCCATTGGCGAACATCGGCCGGTTCTGGGTGTCGACGATCTGGATGCGCAAGCCTTCCTTGGTGATGTCGATGAGCAGTTGCTTGCGGAATTGATTCAGCAGCGGGTTCGACTCGATGGCCTGCAGCAGGCGTGCCTTGAGCCGGCGCAATTGCTCGGCCTCATTGCGTTGGCCGGCGGCCGCGCTGCGTGTGGGCGGCGGAGGATTGGCGCCATGCGCGATCTGGCCCTGGGAGCGCGTCATGTCCGGCCCGCCGCCGTCGATGACACCGGCGCTGTCGGCGGCCCGCTTACCGCCCATGATCGCGACTTTGAGCGGGGTGCGGAAATATTGGGCGATGCCTGCCAGTTCGTTGTGATTGGCCGAGCCGAGCAGCCACATCAACAGGAAGAACGCCATCATGGCGGTCATGAAATCGGCGTAGGCGAGTTTCCAGGCGCCGCCGTGATGGGCGGCCGGCGCGTTGTTGCTGCGCTTGATGATGATGGGGTGGTTGCCCTTGTCGCTCATGATTCACCTTGGCACCGCCCTAACGCGCCTTGACCTGGCGCACGTGGTCTTCGAGTTCCGCGAACGACGGGCGCTCGCTGGAGTACAGCACCTTCCGGCCGAATTCGACCGCCAGCGCCGGCGCGTAGCCGTTGAGGCTGGCCAGCAGCGTGACCTTGATGCACTGGAATACTTTGCTCGATTCGGCCACGCGATGCTCGATGAGGGAGGCCAGCGGGCCGATGAAGCCATATGAGAGCAGCACGCCGAGAAAGGTGCCGACCAGCGCCTGCGCAATCAGCGCGCCGAGTTCGGCGGCCGGCTTGTCGGCCGATGCCATGGTGTGCACCACGCCCATCACGGCGGCCACGATACCGAAGGCCGGCATCGCGTCACCCACTTTCGAGATGCAGTGCGCGGGCATTTCGCCTTCATGCTTGTAGGTTTCGATTTCGTGATCCATGAGGTTCTCGATTTCGAACGCATTCATGTTGCCGCTGACCATCAGGCGCAGGTAGTCGGTGAGAAACTCCATGATGCGGGCGTCGCGCGCGAGCAGCGGGTACTGGCTGAAGATCGGGCTGGCCGCGGGATCGTCGACGTCGGCCTCGATGGCCAGCATGCCGTCCTTGCGCGCCTTGGCCAGCAGTACGTAGAGCAGCGCCATGAGTTCCATGTACAGCGCCTTGGTGTATTTGGAGCCGCGCAAAAGCGGCGGCAGCGAGCGCAGCGTGGCGCGAATCGCCTTGCCGTTGTTGCCGACCAGGAAGGAGCCGATGCCGGCTCCGCCGATCATCAGCAATTCAGTGGGCTGAAATAGCGCGCCAAGGTGCCCGCCTTCCAAGGCGTATCCCCCGAACACCGCGCCCAGAACGATCGCATATCCAATAAAAACCAGCACTTCCGGGTTCCTCTCGCAAATTCAGGGCATTCAGGGAATAGCTCGCCAAACACGCCTAAAGCCATGCGGAAAATATCTTTCTCTCAGAGGTATTACGGCAGCGCGAGGGAAAAACTGAAGGGAGGAAGTCGAGCCGGGGGAACGAAATTCGCCGCGACGCTCAAAGCGCCAGACACGCCTGCCGGGCGTCTGCCTGCTCGGCGGCGGTCTTGCTCTTGCGCGTCTTGCCGGCGCGCGACGGCGGCTGGCACAAGCCACAGACGAAGTGGTTGCGCGGTTCGTGAGCGTGCGCCACGAAATGGCCGCCGCAACGCGTGCACGGGGTCATTTGCAGCATTTTGCTGTCGAAAAAGCGCGTGAGCGTCCACGCGCGGGTGAAGCTCAGCACCGGCTCCCAGGCGTGCAGGTCGACGTGCTCGCGATACAGGCGGTAGCTTTTGACGATCGCCTCGATGCCTTCGCAACGGGC
>JAGXBI010000364.1 GCA_018971155.1 Burkholderiales bacterium | reverse complement strand
AGATCAGGTAACCGGCGGCGCCGGCGCCGCCCAGGGCCGCCAGCATCGACAGCCAGCGCGCCACGCCAATGCCCGCCGCGCTGCGCGAGGCGGCCGCGCCGAAGGCGAAGATTGCGATCAGCGCGAAGGCGTAACGCTGCAGAATGCACAGCGGACAGGGATCTTCCCCACGGTTGTATTGCAGGTACAGCGCGCCGCCCAGCAGGGCCACGCAAATCACGCCGAGCAGCAGGTAAAGGCGCCGCTCGTGCCGCAGTGTATCGTCGTAACGGGTCATCATAAAAAGCCGGATCGAAGGTGAAAACGCGATGCCGCGCATTGTACTCCGCGCGCTCCGGAGATCGGACACGCGGCCGGCGGGCAGGTTGCGGGGCCGGCGCCATATTTTTGTACTGCCAAGGGCTGCTTGCGTGGCGCCGATTCCCTCGCGTATATTCGCAGGGCCGACCGGGTCGAGCCGACCGCGGTCGCGGCTTGCTCCGCGCAACGCACGACGCCCCGCGAAATTCGGGTGAGCGCATTGGCATCCCGGCCCCGGGCCGCCGCGCTGCCGGCACCGCGAATGACGCGGTCTGATCCTCGCAACGCTTTTTTCTGGACGGCTTATCGGATGCACCACGCGATCGATTTCATTCAGGATCTGGCCGTCATCATGCTGCTCGCCGGCATCGTCACGGTCATCTTTCATCGTTTCAAGCAGCCAGTGGTGCTCGGCTATATTCTGGCCGGCGTGATCATCGGGCCCTACACGCCGCCGTTCGCGCTGATTCACGATGAAGGGACCATCAATACGCTGGCTGAACTTGGCGTGGTGTTCCTGCTGTTTTCGCTGGGGCTGGAATTCAGCCTGCGCCGGCTGGCCAAGGTCGGCGTCACCGCGCTGGTGGCCGCGCTCACGGAAATCGTGCTGATGCTCTGGCTGGGCTTCGAAATCGGCCGCGGATTCGGTTGGGACACGATGGATTCGCTGTTCCTGGGGGCGATGCTGGCGATTTCCTCGACCACCATCATCGTCAAGGCGCTCGACGAGCTCGGCATGAAGCGCGAGCATTTCGCGCAGCTCATCTTCGGCGTGCTGATCGTCGAGGATATTCTCGCCATTGCCATGATCGCGCTGCTCTCGGGCATCGCCACCAGCGGCTCGGTCAACGCCGTCGACGTCGGCCTCACGCTGGGCAAGCTGCTGCTGTTCATGGTGGTCTCGCTGGTGGTCGGCTTGCTGCTGGTGCCGCGATTGCTCGCTTACGTGGCGCGCTTCAAGAGCGACGAGATGCTGCTGGTGACGGTGCTCGGGCTGTGCTTCGGCTTCTGCCTGCTGGTGGTTCAATTGGACTACAGCATCGCGCTGGGCGCGTTCCTGATCGGTGCGATCATGGCCGAGTCACGCGAGCTGCACGTCATCGAACGGCTGATCGCGCCGCTGCGCGACATGTTCAGCGCAATCTTCTTCGTTGCCATCGGGCTGCTGCTCGATCCGCGCGTGCTGCTCCACTACGCGGCGCCGATCGCGGTGATCACCGTGGCGGTGGTGCTGGGCAAAATCATTTCCTGCGGCCTGGGCGTGTTCGTCTCGGGGCAGGACGGCCGCACCTCGATGCGGGTCGGCATGGGCCTGGCGCAAATCGGCGAGTTCTCGTTCATCATTGCCTCGCTCGGTCTGTCGCTGAAGGTCACCAGCGATTTTCTCTATCCGATCGCGGTGACCGTGTCGGCCATCACCACGCTGCTCACGCCCTATCTGATCAAGGGCGCCGATCCCTTCTCCCGCTGGCTCGGGCGGGCCATGCCGCCGCGCGTGGCATATGTATTTCGGCAATACACCCAGTGGCTGCAAAGCCTGCGTCTGTCGGACGAGCGGGCTGCGCTGGTCGGCATTTTCCGGCGCGTGGCGCTCAATGTGGCGGTGAATCTGGCGCTGGTGGTGACGATTTTCCTGGTGGTGGCGTATTTCAGCCCGCGCCTGATCGCGCTGTTCTCCCCTTGGGTGACCGACGACGGGCTGCAGAGCACGCTGGTGTGGGGCGTGGCGCTGCTGCTGGCCCTGCCGTTCCTGATCGCGGTGTACCGCAAGCTCAAGTCGATCAGTCTGCTGCTGGCCGAACTGAGCGTGCGGCCGGCGGTGACCGGACGCCACACTGCTCACATGCGGCGCGCCGTCGCCGAGATCATTCCGGCTGCCGCGATGGTCGGCGTGATGCTGCTGGTCGCCGCGCTCAGCGCCAGCATTCTGCCCAGCACCGAAATGCTGCTGCTGCTGGTGTGCGGGGCACTATTGCTGGCCATCCTGCTGCGCCGCTGGTTCATTCGCATTCACGCCAGACTGCAGATCGCGCTCAAGCACACGCTCGAGCAGGACAGCGAACAGAGCTAGCGGCGCGATGCCGCCGGCGTGTTTGCCGGCCACTAGGCCGGATTGCCGCTTCTGGCCGGATAACCCGCTTCGGTAATTGCCGCGGCAATGTCGCCGGCGGCGCGCTGACTTTCGACCCGCACCGATCCCGCAGCCAGATCGACGTCGACCTTGGCGTTGCCGTCGAGCGCCTGCACTGCCTGCGTTACCGCCTTGACGCAATGACTGCAGCTCATGCCTTCCACCTGGAATTGCATCATGATGACTCCTGTTGATTAGCTACTGCATGATAAACCTTCCTACCGTTGTAAGCTCAAGCGAAAAATAATCGAGAGCGCTATGTGGACGGTGCTTGACCTTCCAGTCAATGGAAGGTTTAACATGCCAGTGTGATTGTGAAAAGGAGCTGTATCGTGAGTCAAACTTGGTCCCTGGGTATCGAGGGAATGACCTGCGCCTCCTGCGTTGGCCGTGTGGAAAAGGCGCTTGGGAAAGTGCCTGGAGTCACGCAGGCGAGCGTCAATCTGGCCACGGAAACCGCGGTCGTGCAGACCGACGGCGAGGCCGCGCCTGCCGCGCTGGTCGAGGCGATCGAAGCGGCGGTCGACAAGGCTGGCTACCAGGTTACCGAAACCCATCTCGAGCTGGCGGTATCGGGCATGACGTGCGCGTCTTGCGTCAATCGCATTGAAAAAGCGTTGTTGGCAGTGCCTGGCGTGCGCTCGGCCAGCGTGAACCTGGCAACCGAGCGGGCCAGCGTGCAGGCGGTGCGCGGCATGGTCGACGCGCAACGCCTGATCGAAGCCATCCGCAAGGCGGGGTACGAGGCAAGCGAAATCAAGGCGGAGCAGGGTGGCGAGCCCGGCGAAGCTGCCCCGGTGTGGCGCGCGGCCTGGCCGGTGGGCGCTGCCGTGCTGCTCTCGGTGCCGTTGCTCGCGCCGATGCTGGCGGCGCCGCTCGGCGCGCACTGGATGCTGCCTGCCTGGCTGCAATGGCTGCTGGCGACCCCCGTGCAGTTCTGGCTGGGGGCGCGCTTTT
>JAGXBI010000363.1 GCA_018971155.1 Burkholderiales bacterium | reverse complement strand
GCTGTTGCCGGTGCTGTCCTCGCTCACGGCTGTGCTCGGTACGCTGCGCGGCCAGGGGCACGCGATGCCGGGCGACCTCGAACAACTCACTGCCGAGATCGCCGGCTGGGTGCGCACGATGTCGGCCGATGCCGGCGCGGCCCAGCGCTTTCGCGAGCGGCTCGAGCGCGGCGACGCCCCGGCCGGCGCCGCGCTCGACTGGGGCGGCGCGCTCGCCGCCAATGCCCGCTGGCGGCTGGGCGCGCTGGTCGATCTGTGGCTCGACTGCCTGACCCTGCACGCGCGCCTGGCCGGCGAGGCGTCGGGCGAGCCCTGGGCTCCCGCTTATCGGCGCCGCGAGATTTCGCGCGGGGCGCGTCACCTGGATTACGGCATGATGCTGTTCTCGGCGCTCTCCGCGAGTCTGGCCACTTTCTGCGGCTGCCTGGTGTGGATCGCCACCGGCTGGGCCGACGGCGGTGCGGCCGTCACGCTGGGCGCGATCGCCAGCTGCTTTTTTGCCGCGCAGGACGAACCGGCGCCGATGGTGCGGTCGTTTGCCGTATGGACCGCCGTGTGCATCGTCGTCGCGGCCATCTATCTGTTCGCGATTCTGCCGCTCTCGCACGGTTTTGTAACGCTGGCCATGCTGCTGGCCGTGCCTTTTCTGCTCGCCGGCACGTTGATCGCGCAACCGCGCTTCAACATGATCGCCATGCTGCTGACCGTCAACACCGCGACCTTCATCGGCCTGCAGGGCGCCTACCAGGCCGACTTCACGGCGTTCCTCAACGGCAATCTGGCGGGCGTCGCGGGCGTGCTGGTCGCGCTGGGCTGGACCTTGCTGACGCGGCCGTTCGGTACCGAACTGGCGTTGCGCCGCCTGGTGCATGCGAGCTGGCGTGACCTGGCCGACACCGCCGCCGGCCATGCCGTCACCGATCATGCACGGCTTACCGCCCGCATGCTCGATCGGCTCGGCCAATTGATCCCGCGCCTGGCGGCAAGCGGCAACGACACTGTCACCGACGGCTTCAAGGAATTGCGCGTCGGCTTCAGCACGCTCGAGTTGCAGCGCGAAGAACTCGACCTGTCGGGCACCACCCGCGATGCCATCCAGGCGGTGCTCGATGCGCTTGCCGATTACTACCGGCGCTGTCTGGCCGAGCGCACGCACCGGGCCCCGCAAGCCGACCTGCAGCACCGCATCGACGCGGCCATCGCGCGCACCGTCACGCGTCGCAGCGCGGCGGCGCGCATCGCACTCAACGCATTGGTCGAATTGCGGGTGGCATTGCTGCCCGCCGCGACGCCTGTGCGCGTGCCGAACGCGCCGGGTGCGGCCGGCGGCGGTTGATTTTTAACGTTTTAACGAGACCGGCCGACAGCCGGGACTGACAGAAGAATGAGTGGCGAAATCAACATTTACGGCGTGTTCGTTCCCAGCGTGCTGGGCTGGATGCTGATCGCCTTCGCGATCACCACCGGCTTGCGCATGCTGCTGGGGCGCGCGGGCCTCTATCGGCACGTATGGCACCGCTCGCTGTTCAATCTGGCGCTTTATGTGATCGTGCTGGGCGGCACGGTTTCCCTGATTCATTGGTTGCAGTCATGAAAAAAGATACTCGCTTCATCGGATCCGTCATCCTCACCCTGGCACTGGCGGCAGTCGCGGCAGTGACCGCCGCGCATCTGTGGGATTACTACACAGTCGCGCCATGGACCCGCGACGGCCAGGTCGGCGCAGACGTGGTGCAGATCGCTCCCGACGTCAGCGGTCAGATCACGCAGGTGATGGCCCGCGACAACCAGACCGTCAAGCAAGGGCAGGTGCTGTTCGTGATCGACCGCGCGCGTTTCGAGCTCGCGCTGCAGCACGCCCGGGAAGTGGTCGCCTCGCAAAGCGCGGCGCTGGCCGAGGCGCGCCGCGAAGCGGCACGCAACCGCACGCTGGGCAACCTGGTCGCGCAGGAGACCACCGAGCAAAGCCAGGCCCGGGTCCTGCAGGACGAGGCCGCCCTGGCGCAGGCCAAAACCGCCGTCGCCGTCGCCGAACTGAATCTGCGGCGGGCCACCGTACTGAGCCCGGTCGACGGCTTCCTGAGCGACCGTACGCCGCGCGTTGGAGATTACGTCATGACCGGCAAGCCGGTGCTCTCGATCGTCGACGCGCATTCGTTCCACGTCGATGGCTACTTCGAGGAAACCAAGCTGCACGACATCCGCATCGGCCAGCCGGTCGAAATCCGCATCATGGGCGAGTCGCAGACGCTGCGCGGCCACGTGCAGAGTATCGCCGCCGGCATCGAGGACCGCGACCGCAGCAATGGCGCCAGCCTGCTGCCGAACGTCAACCCGACCTTCAGCTGGGTACGCCTGGCGCAGCGCATTCCCGTGCGCGTGGCGCTCGATGACGTGCCGCGCGATATTCGCCTGATCGCCGGGCGCACCGCGACCGTGTCGATCGACACCGACGCGTCCGTGCACAGTTCGGGGGCGCGCTCATGAAACCCATTCGCCTTGCCGTGGCGCTCGTGCTGCTGCAAAGCCTGCTTGGCTGCGCGGTAGTCGGCCCCGATTATCACCTGCCGGCCGAGGCGGCCATCAACCGCCCCTCGGCGAATGCCGGATTCGCCGGTGCGCACGGCACCGCCGTCACGCTCGCCCCGGTGCCGGACAACTGGTGGCGCCTGTATGACGACCCCGCCCTCAATCGCCTGGTGCAGCAGGCGCTCGCGGCCAACACCAACGTGCGCGTGGCCGCCGCGAATCTGCGGCGCACCCTCGCGCTGCGCGATGAAGTCGACGCCGCAGGGGGATTCCATGGTGCCGTCGAAGGCGCGGCAAAGCGGGCACAGGAATCGGGCGAACAATATCTGCTGAGCGAGAAGCTGCCGGTCGTCAACGAGGGCGATGCCGGCTTGAGCGTGTCGTACGACCTCGACCTGTTCGGCAAGCTCAAGCGCGCCGGGCAGGCCGCCACGGCCGATGCCCAGGCAAGTCAGGCAGCGCTCGATCTGGTACGCGTGAATGTCGCGGCGCAGACCGTGCGTGCCTACGTCGAGAGCTGCTCCGCCACACAGGCACTGAGCGTAGCCCGCCGGCAACTCGCACTGCAAACCCGTAGCGTCGACATTGCCAAGCGGCTCGAGGCCGCCGGGCGTGGCCGCAGTACCGACGTGCTGCGCGCCCAGGCGCAGGCCGATCTGCTGCGCGCCAACCTGCCGAAATTCGAGGCCGCGCATGAGGCTGCGCTATTGCAGTTGGCCGTGATGGTGGGCAAAACGCCGCGCGAATTCGATGCCTCGGCGCTGACCTGCGCACGCGCTCCAACGTTGCATCGACCGATTCCGGTCGGCAATGGCACCGCGCTGCTCAAGCGCAGGCCGGACGTGCGCGAGGCCGAGCG
>JAGXBI010000362.1 GCA_018971155.1 Burkholderiales bacterium | reverse complement strand
AAGACGGCGCAGTCGAGAGCCTGCTGGTGCAGGGCGGCACGAGCGGCATTGGCGTGACGGCCATCCAACTGGCGACGGCGCTCGGTCACAGGGTCTTTGCGACTGCCGGATCGGACGACAAATGCCGCGTCTGCGAGCAATTGGGCGCTGAGCGCGGCATCAACTACAAGAGCGAGGATTTTGCGCAGGTCGTGAAGGAACTGACCGGCGGGCGTGGCGTCGACGTCATACTGGATATGGTCGGCGGCGCCTATCTGCCGCGCGAGGTCGATTGCCTCGCCACCGATGGGCGCATCGCCGTGATCGCCTTGCTGGGAGGCGCAAAGGCGCCGCTCGATTTGGGCCAGGTGCTGCGCCGTCGCTTGACTATCACCGGGTCGACGCTGCGACCGCGCTCGATCGCATTCAAGGCGAAAATCGCCGCCCAGCTCAAGGAACGTGTCTGGCCGCTGCTTTCAAGCGGGGCTATTCGGCCGGTGATCTATCGTACCTTCTCGGCTGCCGACGCGCCGCAGGCTCATGCGCTGATGGAGAGCAGCGCGCATATCGGGAAAATCGTATTAACGTGGCCTTGATGTCAGGCCGCCAGATCTTAAATTGACCCTTTGGGCCGGTGGGAATTAAAATAGAGAGTTTTTTGCTTATTGATGGGGTGAAAGGGCGTGGATTCCGCAAGCGCGAAGGCGAACAAGGCGGCGACGAAACTGGTCGTCGGCAACTGGAAGTTGCATGGCAGCCTGGCTGCCAACGCGGAATTATTGACGCGGCTGCTGGCATCGCCAGTCCTGGGGCAGGGGGCGGTCACCGCTGCCGTATGCGTGCCGTTCCCCTATTTGGCGCAGTGCCGGCAAATGCTTGCCGGCAGCCCCCTGGCCTGGGGAGCGCAAGACGTATCGGCTGAGTCGCATGGGGCTTACACCGGCGAGGTCTCCGCGCCGATGATTGGCGAATTCGGCTCGACCTACGTGCTCGTTGGCCATTCGGAGCGCCGTGCCTATCACGGCGAAACCGACGCGCAGGTCGCTGCCAAGGCGGGACGCGTGCTGGCTGCGGGAATGACGCCGATCGTTTGCGTTGGCGAGACGCTGGCCGAGCGGGACGCCGGGCAGACCGACGCGGTGGTCGGGCGGCAGTTGGGCGCGGTGCTCGCCGCGCTCGACGCGTCCCAGGCTGCGCGCATGGTTGTCGCTTACGAGCCGGTCTGGGCGATCGGCACCGGCAAGACGGCAACACGCGAGCAGGCTCAGGCGGTGCATGAACGCCTGCGCGCTCAACTGGCGGCTAAAGGGAGCGAGGTGGCTGCGGTAAGGATTCTTTATGGCGGCAGTGTCAAACCTGATAACGCTGCCGAATTGTTTGCGATGCCTGACATCGATGGCGGACTGATCGGTGGCGCGTCGCTCAAGGCCGAGGATTTCCTCGCAATTTGCGGCGCGGCATGAAGTTGCCGCTCAACCCCGCCCATAGAGGGGCGGCGCATGAATTTTTGGAATAGGTGACGAGATGGGGTTATTGAAAACAGTGTTGGTCGTGATTCAGGTGCTATCGGCACTGGGGATTATTGGTTTGGTTTTGCTTCAGCATGGCAAGGGCGCCGACATGGGGGCGGCGTTCGGTAGCGGGTCCTCCGGCAGTTTGTTCGGAGCCTCGGGGTCGGCAAATTTTCTGTCCCGCACAACGGCGGTGCTTGCAACCATTTTTTTCGTCGTCACGCTCTCGCTGACATACCTCGGGTCGTACAGGCCGAAATTGTCCGCCGGGGTGTTGGGCAGCGTGCCGGTGACGACAGCACCGGCTGCCGCTTCGGCGGCCTCCGCGGTCGGTGGGGCGGCGTCCGGAGTCGGGGCGCCGGCAGCGGCATCGACAACTAATTCGCAAGACGTACCAAAGTAAGATTTTGCAATAAGACAACAATACTATTTATGTTCATGTATGCCGTATTGTGCGTTGAACAAAAAAAGCATTGGCGTTACAATGGCGGTCTTGAAGCGATTCGGGGTTGCGGATTGCAGACTATGTATGCCGACGTGGTGAAATTGGTAGACACGCTATCTTGAGGGGGTAGTGGCGAAAGCCGTATGAGTTCGAGTCTCATCGTCGGCACCACAGTTCTACGATGCCAGCCTTGCTTATGCGCTCCGGCTGGCATTTTATTTTGTGCTTTTGTCCGTCCCGCGCTACCGGCCGGTCCCCAGGCCAGGTAAGGCGGTTTGTGAACTAACCGATAGAGGGTTGCATTGAACCTCGGAGCCTATTTTCCCGTCCTGCTTTTTATTCTGGTAGGTACCGGCCTAGGTGTTGCGCTGGTTGGCTTGGGCAAATTCCTCGGGCCTAACAATCCAGGCAGCGAAAAACTCTCTCCATACGAATGCGGCTTCGAAGCCTTCGAAGATGCGCGCATGAAGTTCGATGTGCGCTACTATCTCGTCGCCATTCTGTTCATCCTGTTTGACCTGGAAACGGCCTTCCTCTTCCCCTGGGGCGCAGCGTTGCGCGACATCGGTTGGCCTGGTTTCATTTCCATGGTGGTATTTCTGGTCGAGTTGCTGATCGGTTTCATCTATCTCTGGAAGCGTGGCGCACTCGATTGGGAGTGAGCGCGTAGCCTGTAAGGCAATGGCGTTTCAGCGGAAATCTGGAAAAGCATATGAGTATCGAAGGGGTATTGCGCGAAGGGTTTGTCACCACCACGGCTGACAAGCTCATCAATTGGACGCGCACCGGGTCGCTCTGGCCCATGACGTTCGGGTTGGCTTGCTGTGCAGTCGAAATGATGCACGCCGGCGCGTCCCGCTATGATCTGGATCGCTTTGGCGTGGTGTTTCGCCCAAGTCCTCGTCAGTCCGACGTGATGATCGTGGCCGGCACGCTATGCAACAAGATGGCGCCCGCGCTGCGCAAGGTCTACGACCAGATGGCCGAGCCGCGCTGGGTCATTTCGATGGGGTCGTGCGCCAACGGTGGCGGCTACTACCATTATTCGTACTCCGTCGTACGCGGCTGCGATCGTATCGTGCCGGTGGATGTCTATGTGCCGGGATGCCCGCCGACGGCCGAAGCGCTGGTCTATGGAATCATTCAGCTGCAATCCAAGATCAAGCGTACCAGCACGATCGCGCGCAAATAACCGGGGACGCGCATGTCGAAACTCGAAACACTAAAAAGCAATCTGCAAAACGTATTGGGCGGCGCGATTCAGAATCTGACCGAATCAATGGGGCAGTTGACGCTGATCGTCAAGGCGGCGGACTACCGGGAAGTTGCGCTCAAACTGCGAGACGACCCCAGCCTGAAGTTCGAGCAACTCATTGACCTGTGTGGGATGGATTACTCGGCATTCGGCGGCGGCGCCTGGAGCGGTCCGCGTTTTGCCACTGTCGTTCAGTTGCTTTCCATTACCCATAACT
>JAGXBI010000034.1 GCA_018971155.1 Burkholderiales bacterium | reverse complement strand
GGGGGCGCTGGACTTTTCACGCGCTGGCGACGGATGTCCGCATTTCAGCCAACCAGCAGCGCAGCAGCTATGTCGCGCTCGACGGCGGCGCCAACTATCAGCTCACGCCGGCCGATACGCTCGGCGCCGGCGTGTCGTCGACGCATTTCGCCGGCAAGCGCTGGACCCAACTCAGCGTGCAGGACGTCTATGCGTTTTCCAAACGCACGCAGTTCTACGCGAGCGTTCTCTATGAACGCGCCTCGGCCAATGCGGTTGCCGACATCACCGGCATCGGCCCTGCCTCCGGGGCGAACCAGACGGTCGTGCTAAGCGGCATTCACCACTCGTTCTGAAAACGGCTCCTCCGGTGCTGCTTGCCGCCCGCGCGATTGCCGGCACCGTTAGACCTTCGTGATGCGAAGGTCTTTTTTATTTGAGCATCCGTATTTCGTGGTTGAAACGAGTCGGATTTCGTCTTCCTCTATCAGCCGTGCCAGTGTTGTTATCGCGTTCGCGTTTGAGCAGGACAAAGCGGTCGTGCATCAGCCCGCGGCGCAGCTCCAGCGCTTCGGTTGCGCACATCAGACCGCGACGCATGCCTGCAAGCTCGTCCCGATCATCAGGATCGACATCGTCCATATTAACGGGCACTTTCGGCAAGAGCACATTCCCTGCGCTGTCAAAGAGATCTCGCCGTTTCATGTTTCCCTTGTTTCCTACACTTTGTATGGGACTCGAACGCCCGGTTCGTCAGCCGGAAAATCTTTTGTATTGCGCGAAACGAGCAACAGCGAATGCACTTGCGCCGTTGCCCAGATGATGGCGTCAGGAAGACGAACTCGCCTTGCCTTGCGGATTTCAACCGCGCGATTTGCTATGGCACTGTCAACTGCAATAACGTCGAATGAGCCGAGCCACGATCGAATGGCTTTCTCTTCCTCGGTGGAAGCACCAACAAGAACTTCCATCCACGTAATCGTGCTGATGGCACGATATTCGTAGCGCCCCAACTCCTTCTTTGCAGCGCTTATACCGCCGAGGTAGTCGATGAGAACATTCGTGTCAAACAGCGCTTTTACCATTCCGAGCGAAGCTCCTGCTGGTATGTCAGGCCATCGACCTTTTTGCTCTTCCACAATCCGAATACATCAGTACCAAGCGTGCGTTTGCGTTGCGCGATGTATGCCTCGATGGCGTCACGGATAACGGCCGCTCGAGGGCGTTGCTCCGACTCCACAATCACCGCCAACTCCTCGACCTGCGAATCAGGCAGATCAACCAAGATTCGGCTCATTGTCACACCCAAATTTCATGATATATATATCGTATATCACATCGCAACGAGATGCAAGGTTATCCTTGCCACAGTTATTGGCTGCGAGCATTCGTAGTGTGACCCCTAAAATCATCGCTCGGTCCTACCTCATTCCCCGAGGTCGATCCCGGCGATCGCATCGGCTGCTCCTGCTCCGACACGTCCAGATACGCGGCCACGTGATCGAGGTAGGCATGCCCCAATAGAATCTGTACGGTTTCGAGCGAATGCCCGTTGGCGATCAACCGGGTTGCGAACGTCCTCCGCCCGGAATGACTGCTGTACTCCTGCCTGGCCCTGCGGCCCGATACAGACCAGTGACGTAGCTTTGCAGACTATATGCGGCCCAATATCCCTAGGCTCGCCGGCAAGGCTGACACGACGCTTCAGACTCAGCTCGAACGGTCCACCCTTCTGGGTCAAGAGGAGCCTTGAGCGCGGCATCAGACCACGGTACTCGCGGCGATCCAGCGACACGCCATGCCCATGGCGGTATCGCCACCCGACATAGCGATCAAACGCTTCAACGGCCTTCAGATGCGAGAGAAAAAGCGCTTGGCGCTCCTGTCCAGCGTAACCCGCGTGACGCCTCGTTTCCTCGGAAGAACGGACACAACCACCCGGCACTCGGCACCAGACGCTCATCATCCATCGCACAATACGATTTCGTGATGTACCGCAGCGCCCTAAAATCAACCGCGAAATACGATGTTCAGTCAGGCGTCTGGATTGTCGTGTGTCCTCGGCTACAGCATCTCGAGCGGGCGTTTGCGCTTGGGCGGTGCGAACGCCTGGTCGAGCGCCTGCAGTTCTTCGGCGCTCAGAACGATGTCGCCTGCGCCGGCGTTCTCGCGCACGTGCTCGGGCCGGCCCGCCTTGGGGATCGCGATGACACCCGGGCGCGACAGCACCCAGGCCAGCGCGACTTGCATGGCCGTGCAACCGTGCGCGTCGGCAATCGATGCGAGCGCGCCGCGCGCCGGCAGGCGGGCCTGTTCGAGCGGACTATAGGCCATGATGGGCATGCGATGTTCGCGCTGCCACGGCAGCAGATCGAATTCCGGCCCGCGCCGGCTCAGGTTGTAGAGCACCTGGTTGGTGGCGCACCGAGCGCCGCCCGGCGTCGCGAACAGTTCTTGCATGTCGTCGGTATCGAAGTTGCTCACGCCCCAGTAGCGGATCTTGCCGGCCTGCTGCAACGCCTCGAAGCCGGCGATGGTTTGCGCCAGCGGTTCTTCGCCGCGCCAGTGCAGCAGATACAGATCGATGCGGTCGGTGCGCAGGCGCTCGAGGCTGCGCTCGCAGGCCTGGATCACCCCTTTGCGACTGGCGTTGAACGGATACACCTTGCTGACCAGGAAGACTTCGTCGCGCAGTCCGTCGAGCGCCTCGCCGACGAGCTCCTCGGTCTTGCCCTCGCCGTACATCTCGGCGGTGTCGATCAGCGTCATGCCGAGCGACACGCCCAGGCGCAATGCGTCGATCTCGGTGGCGCGCCGCGCGGGGCGCTCGCCGAGCATCCAGGTGCCCTGGCCGAGTGCCGGCACGGCAGTGCCGTCCGGCAACACAATAGATGGTTTCATGGCAATCTCCAGCGATGGGTTTGGCTCGGCGCGCAATGCATCACGCACTCTCGCGCTCGGGCAGTTCGATCGACAGCAAGGCAAAGCTGTACGACTTGCCGTGCGCATCGAGCGCCAGCGAGCGCGTGACGCCGCCGGCCAGCGCGCGCTCGAGCACGAAGTTCAGGGCGCCGATGCCGGGCAGCGCGTAGCGCACCACCTTGCCCGCCACCAGGCCGGCCAGGTGGGCGCGTACCCGCTCGGCGCTCAGATGCTGCTCCAGCCACGGGTAGTCTTCGGCGCGGTAGGCGATTACCGAGATGCAGGAAATGTCGCCTTTGTCGCCGGCCCGCGCATGAGCGATATCGTGCAGTCGCATGTCATAACTCCAGAAAGTCGATCGCAGGCTTGGCGAGCTCGCGCGGAATCAGGGTCGACTGTACCGCGATGACCTCGCGCGCGGCCTTGAATGCGCCCCCGCCGCCCGCCGGCCCGCAGGTCAACAGGGCCTCGACCTCATTGCCGATGCGTACCGCATCGCGCAGCGATTCGGTGCGCGCGGCCACGCGGGCGCGTACCTCGTAGGGCTCGCCGCTGCTGCGCGAGAGCGCCGCGCCATGCAGCGCATCGACGCCGATCAGCTCGGCGCGCATTTCCGTATGACGCACGCCGATCAGCGCGAGACGTTCGGCGACGATCTCCAGCGCCAGCCTGCCGCGTGCGACGGCGTTCGGCCCCGCGTAGGAAATCTGGCCTTCGCCGATGTAGCTGTCGAGGTAGCCGACCGATACCTTGAGCGTGTCCGGCCGGGGGCTGCCGCCGCCGCCCGCGATTGCCACGCGGTCGGCGCCGGCCTGACGCACGGTGACGCGAGAAAAGTCAGCCACCACGTCCGGTGTCAGATAGCGCGTGGGGTCGTGAATTTCGTAGAGCAGCTGTTCCTTGCAGGTCGCCTCGGTGAGCGCGCCGCCCGAGCCCGCGACCTTGGTGAGTTCAAAGGTGCCGTCGCGCGCGATCTCGGCAATCGGAAACCCCAGTCGAGCGAGGCCGGCGACGTCTTTCTTGCCGGGATCGGCGAAGTACCCGCCGGTGACCTGGCCGGCGCACTCGAGCAAATGCCCGGCCAGCGTGCCGGCCCCCATCAGGCGCCAGTCGTCCATCGGCCAGCCGAAGGCGTGGATCAGCGGGCCCAGTGCCAGCGCGGGGTCGGCCACGCGCCCGGTGATGACCACGTCGGCGCCGGCGCGGAGCGCCTCGGCGATCGGCTGGGCGCCGAGGTAGGCGTTGGCCGAGACGATGCGCTCGCCCAGCGAACTCACGGGCGCGCCGCTGTCGTGCAGCACGAAGCTGCCGGCGCGCAGCGCGTCCAGTACGTCGTCGCCGGAGATGGCGGCGATCTTCAGGCGCGGCAAACCGAGTTCGCGCGCAATATCCCGCACCAGCGCGGCGGCGGCCAGCGGATTGGCCGCACCCATGTTGGTGACGATCTTGACGCGATTGGCATGGCATGGCCGCAGCACGGCACGCATGCGCTCGGCCAGCAGCGGATCGTAACCCTGGCCCGGGTCCTTCAATTTGGCTTGCTGGGCCAGCGCGATGGTGCGTTCGGCGAGGCATTCGAACATCAGGTAATCGAGCCGGCCATGTTCGGCCAGCTCGATCGCAGGTTCAATGCGGTCTCCTGAGTAACCGGCGCCGCCGCCGATTCGAATAGTTTGCATGCAGACTCCAGGCGAATTGAATCCGGGCGTCGCGGGCGCGGATTCGCCGCGCCGCATCCGAAGAGCCGCAGGCAAGGAGCGGTGGTGACGCTCAGTCGGATCGGCGCGCGTGACTGCGTGGGAGTATAGCGCCGAGTGCCGGAATAAAAAAAAGCCCGCAACCGAGGGGAAGCCGGTTGCGGGCGAAGTTGGCGGTGATCCTGTGCAATGCACCACCAAGGAGGTTTCGCGAATTGACGGTTCATTGTCGGGCGCTGTTCGCCGCCTGACCATAAGGCAAATCCGAAAACCGTCGGGGGCGAATGGGCATAGTGCGTGCGGCGCGCATTGCGCCGTCACGATGCGGGGAGTAGGATCGACGGGGCAGGGGGCTCATGATTCGATCCGGACGGCACCGCACTGTCCGGCACGCGTGAGATCGGGAGCCGGCATGAAACCAGCACGATCAGAAGACAAAGTAGCGCAACGGCTCGAGGAGGCGGTGGCCTTTGCCCGCGAGCGCGACGGCGCGGCGCCGGCCGCGTTTGAAGTCTTTCTGCGCCATTATTTCAGCCAGGCCGACGCGGACGACGTGATGAGCCGCGCCGTGCCGGATCTCTATGGCGCCGCGATGGCGCACTGGCAACTGGCGCAGACCTTTCCGTCCGGTAACGCGCGTATCCGCGTCTATAACCCGGACGTCGAGCAATCCGGCTGGTATTGCGAACATACCGTGGTCGAGATCGTCAACGACGATATGCCATTCCTGGTGGATTCCGTAACCACCGAAATCAATCGGCTGGGCCTGGCGCTGCATTCCGCGTTCCACCCGGTGTTTCGCGTCTGGCGCGATGCCGACGGCCAGCGCCGGCGGGCGGCGCCGAGCAGCACGCCCAATCGGGAGGAGGATTCGGGCGGCGCGCCGGCTGATGCCGGCCGGCTGGAGTCCTATATTCACCTCGAGGTCGATCGCTGTACCGAGGCAGCGCGCCTGCAGGCACTGCATGCCGGTATCGCCAAGGTCCTGGGCGACGTGCGCGCCGCGGTCGAGGACTGGCCGCAGATGCGCGGCGCCGCGGAGCAGGCCGTCGCGGCGTTGAGCGCGCGCGCGAGCGAGTCGGCGCGCACGCCGGCCGAGCGTGAGGAAATCACAGAGGCGCGGGCCTTTTTGACGTGGATGATCGACGATCACTTCACCTTCCTTGGGCAGCGGGACTATCAACTGGCGTCGGAGGGCGACGCGTTCTATTTGCAGCCGGCCCGGTCGGCGGGCTTCGGCATTCTGCGCGAAGCGTTGCGCGCGCCGGGCGCGGCCGAGCGCACCGCGCTGGCGCCCGAAGCGATCCGGGTGATCGCAGATGCCTCGCCGATTTTTCTGACCAAGGCCAATTCCCGGGCGACCGTGCACCGGCCCGGGTACCTCGATTACGTCGGGGTGAAGCTGTTCGATGCCGCCGGCAAGGTGTGCGGCGAGCGGCGTTTTCTCGGTCTTTATACGTCGAGCGCGTATATGGAGCCGACCGGCGAGATTCCGCTGGTCAGGCGCAAGGTGGCGGCCGTCGTGCAGCGCGCCGGCTTTTTGCCCAAGGGGCATCTGGCCAAATCGCTGCAGACGATTCTGGAGCAGTATCCGCGCGACGAGCTGTTTCAGATCGATAGCGACACGCTGTTCGAGATTGCGATGGGCATCCTGCGCTTGCAGGAGCGGCAGCGCACGCGCCTGTTCGTGCGGCGCGACCGCTTCGACCGCTTCGTCTCGTGCCTGGTGTTCGTGCCGCGCGAGAAGTTCAATACCGACCTGCGCCTGCGCATTCAGCAATTGCTGCAAACGGCGTATCAGGGCAGCGGCGTCGAATTCACGCCGCTGCTCTCGGAGTCGATGCTTGCCCGCATTCACATTACCGTGCGTACCGAGCCGGGCCAGGTGCCGGAGGTCGACGTGCGCGACCTGGAGGCGCGCATCGTGCAGGCCGCGCGGCGCTGGCAGGACGAATTGGCCGATGCGCTGCTCGAGCGCTGTGGCGAGGAGCAGGGCAATCGGCTGCTGCATCGCTATGGCGGCTCCTTCCCGGCGGGCTTTCGGGAGGATTATGCCGCGCGCGGCGCGGTGCACGACATCCTGCTGATGGAGCAGATCGTGTCCCAGGCGGGTGCGTGCGACGACGCATTGGCGATGCATTTGTACCGCCCGATCGAGGCGCCGCCCGGCACGTTGCGCTTCAAGATTTACCAGGTCGGGCGCCCGATCGC
Source organism: Burkholderiales bacterium (assembly GCA_018971155.1). GTDB lineage: Bacteria > Pseudomonadota > Gammaproteobacteria > Burkholderiales > Burkholderiaceae > Pandoraea. The sequence goes on along the minus strand of JAGXBI010000034.1, from coordinate 10,332 downwards.
GCTGTCGCGCAGCTTGCCGATGCTCGAGCATCTGGGGGTGCTGGTCAACGAGGAGCGCCCTTACCGGATCGAGCCTCACGACGCCGAGCCAATCTGGATCCACGACTTCGGCATGCAAAGCGCGGACGGCGCCGAGGTCGACCTGATGCATATCAAGCCGCTGTTCGAGGAGGCGTTCGCGCGGATCTGGGCGGGCGACGTGGAGAACGACGGCCTGAACCGCCTGGTGCTGCGGGCCGGCCTGAGGTGGCCGGAAGTGCGTATCCTGCGTGCCTATGCGAGGTACATGCGGCAGATCGGCTCGACCTTCAGCGACGCGTACATGGAGCGGGCCCTGACCGGTAACCCGGCGATTGCGAGGCTGCTGGTTTCGCTGTTCCAGGCGCGCTTTGACCCGGCCATGGGCGAGACTCATGCCGCCGCGCGCGAGGCCCGCGTGCAGGACCTGCAGCAGCAGATTGCCGCGGCGCTGGACGACGTGCCCAATCTCGATGAAGACCGTATCCTGCGGCAGTTCCTGGGCGTGCTCGAAGCGACCTTGCGCACCAACGATTTCCAGCGCACGGCGGAGCATGCTCCCAAACCGTACTTGTCGCTCAAATTCGATCCGGCGCGCGTCCCCGGCTTGCCCGAGCCGAAGCCCATGTTCGAGATCTGGGTGTACTCGCCGCGCGTCGAAGGGGTCCATCTGCGCGGCGGCAAGGTCGCGCGCGGCGGCCTGCGCTGGTCGGACCGGCGCGAGGATTTCCGCACCGAGGTGCTCGGGCTGGTCAAGGCGCAGATGGTGAAGAACACCGTGATCGTGCCGGTCGGCTCGAAGGGGGGCTTCGTCGTCAAGCAGGCACCCGCCGAGCGCGAAGCGTATCTGAAGGAGGGCGTGGCGTGCTACCAGACGTTCCTGCGCGGCCTGCTCGATCTGACCGACAATCTGGTCGAGGGCCGGCTGGTGCCGCCGCCCGACGTGGTGCGCTTCGATCCCGATGACCCTTATCTGGTGGTGGCTGCCGACAAAGGCACGGCCACCTTCTCGGACTATGCCAACGCGATTTCCGCCGAATACGGTTTCTGGCTCGACGACGCCTTCGCCTCCGGCGGCTCGGTCGGCTACGACCACAAGAAAATGGGGATCACCGCGCGCGGCGCATGGGAATCGGTCAAGCGGCATTTTCGCGAAATGGGCGTGGACACCCAGCAAACCGATTTCACGGTGGCGGGCATCGGCGACATGTCCGGCGACGTATTCGGCAATGCGATGCTGCTCTCGCGTCATATTCGGCTGGTGGCGGCGTTCGACCATCGGCATATCTTCCTCGACCCCGCGCCCGACCCGCAGGTGAGCTTCGCCGAGCGCGAGCGCCTGTTCAAGCTGCCGCGCTCGAGCTGGGACGATTACGATCGCGCGGCGATTTCGCCAGGCGGCGGCGTGTTCGCGCGTACCGTCAAATCGATCGTGCTGTCGCCGCAGGTGCGTGCGGCACTGGGGGTGAGCGAGGCCGAGCTGGCGCCGGCCGATCTGATTCGCGCGATACTCAGGGCGCCGGTCGACCTCTTTTATAACGGCGGCATCGGCACCTACGTCAAGGCATCGCACGAGAGTCACGCCCAGGTTGGCGATCGGGCCAACGACGCGGTGCGCGTCGACGGTGCCGACTTGCGCTGCAAGGTGGTGGCCGAGGGCGGCAATCTGGGCTGCACGCAGTTCGGCCGCATCGAGTTCGCGCAGCGCGGCGGCCGTATCAATACCGATGCGATCGACAATTCCGCCGGTGTAGAGTGTTCGGATCACGAAGTCAACATCAAGATTCTTCTCGGGCTGGTGGTGGCCGACGGTGAAATGACGCTCAAGCAGCGCAATGCGTTGCTGGCGAGCATGACCGACGAAGTGGGCGAGCTGGTGCTGCGCGACAACTACTATCAGACTCGCGCGCTGTCGCTGGCGCGCGATCGCGCCCCCGCCTGGCTCGACGCCGAGGCGCGTTTGATGACGATGCTCGAGCGCGAGGGCCGCCTGAACCGCGCCATCGAGTTCCTGCCGGGCGACGACGAGATCGAGCGGCGCCGCGCCGCCAGCCAAGGACTGACGTCGCCAGAACGCGCGGTACTGATGGCCTACAGCAAGATGTGGCTATCCGACCTGTTGCTCGCATCGGAACTGCTCGAAACGCCTTTCGTGGCCCGGGACTTGCCGCTGTATTTTCCGCAGCCGCTGCACAGCCGCTTTGCCCAGGCGATGACGCGTCACCCGTTGCGGCGCGAAATACTGGCGACCATGCTGGCCAATGCGCTGGTCAATCGCGCTGGCGTGACCTTCGTGCACCGCATGGTGGAGGAGACTGGGGCCGAGCCGGCCCAGGTCGTGCGCGCGAGCCTGATCGCCCGCGCCGTGTTTCGCCTGGACGACGTATGGCAGGCGATCGACGCGCTGGACGATCGCGTCGGCCACGAGGCGCAGGCGGCGATGTTCGCCGATACCAGCCTGTTGCTCGAACGCGCAACCCTATGGTTTCTGCACCATCACGCGGTGGGCGGCGAGGTGTCGCGTGTGATCGAGGACTTCGGCGCGGCCGTCGCCGAGCTGGCGCCGGCACTCGGCGGCTTGCTGGTCGAGGACGAGGCTCGCGCACTGGCGCAGCGTCAGGCTTCGCTGGTCGAGGGCGGCGTGCCGGATGCGCTGGCTTTGCAACTGGCCAGCACCGAGGCGCTGGTGGCGACGCTCGACATCGCCGAAGTCGCCGCGGCCAGCGGGCGTAGTTTGCGCGTGAGCGCGAGCGTTTATTTCGCGCTCGACCAGTTGCTCGGTTACGCATGGCTGCATGACGGCATTGCGGCCTTGCCGTCCCGCACGCATTGGCAGATGCTGGCACGCGCCGCGCTGTTCGAGACGCTGGCCCAAGTCAAGCGGGGGCTGACGCGCTCGGTGTTGCGATTGTCGCCGCAAGGCGACGATGCGCTCGTGCTGATCGAAGCCTGGCGCAACCAGCGCGAAGAACCGCTGGGGCGCTACCGGCGCCTGGCGGCCGACCAGCATGCGGCGGGTCCCGCCGATCTGGCGATGCTGTCGGTGACCCTGAAGGCGCTGGGTGAAATCGAGACTTTCGAGCCGACCCCTAGTGGGCCGTGAGCGCGTCCGGAGCGGCGTGATCGAACGTCACGTCGACCATCAGATCGTCGGTCAGACTCTCCAGCGCACGTTGCAGCGTATCTGGCTCCAGCGCGGCCGGCACCAGCAGGCGCGCGGTGGCGCGGAACAACGTGCCGCCTGCTTGCGGGCCGCTGACGCACTCGGTATTCAATTCCTCGATGCTGACACCGCGCTCGGCCAGCAGGCGCGAAATTTCCTTGACGATGCCCGGCCGGTCCTGGCCTACCAGATCGAGCGCCAGCAAGCGCGCCGGCGCTGCCGGGGCGGTCTCGCCGAGCGTGACGAACACGCGCAATTCGGGCGAGTCCAGCGCCAGCAGGGCGGCGATCAGCGCGTCGGCTTGCGTTGGCTCGATTTGCAAATGCACGATGCCGGCAAATTGCCCGGCCAGGTTGATCATGCGGCTCTCCATCCAGTTGGCGCCGAACGCCGCGGCCTGTTCGGAAACGGCGCTGACCAGCCCCGGTTTGTCGGGACCGACGATATTCAGGATCAAGGATGTCATCGGGCGGCTCCTCAATTGGCGACTATGCCGCGCCGGTATGGCGCGGCGTTGCCTCCAGTGTAGTGCAAGCCGCCGCCGCGGCAGCACTGCCGCCGTTGTTGCTCATATCGCACAGCACTTTTAAGCGTTTGCTGCAAAATTCGCCGGCGAGGCGTAGAATGATTGACTTATCAATTGTTGATTGATCTATAGAATGGCCCCCACCCCCCCTCTTACCCCGCATTCGAGCGGCCAGGTACTGCCGTTTCGCCAGTCCGTCATGGCCATGCTGGGCGTGTGTTTCGTCACCATGATGGTGGCGCTCGACCAGACCGTGGTCGGCACGGCGCTGCCGACGGTGGTTGCCGAACTCAAGGGTTTCGACCTGTATGCGTGGGTCGCGACCTCGTACCTGCTGACTTCCGTGATTACCGTGCCGGTGTTCGGCCGGCTGGGCGACTACTACGGGCGCAAGCCTTTCGTGGTCGCCGCCATTCTGGTGTTTACGCTGGCTTCGGTGCTGTGCGGCATGGCCAACAGCATGCTGTTTCTGGTGCTCGCGCGCGCGCTGCAGGGCATCGGCGGCGGCATGCTGGTCGGCACCGCGTTCGCCTGCATCCCCGACCTGTTTCCCGATGCTCACGTGCGCCTGCAGTGGCAGGTCATGCTGAGTTCGGCGTTCGGCATCGCCAACGCGGTGGGACCTTCGCTGGGCGGGTTCCTTACCGAGTACTACGGCTGGCGTTCGGTGTTTTACGTCAACTTGCCTGTGGGCATCCTGGGCCTGTGGTTCGTCGTGCGGCACCTGCCTCACCTGCGCCAGACCGCGCATGAAGGCATCCGGCTCGATTGGCCCGGCGTGATACTCATTACCGTCGCGTTGGGCGGGCTGCAATTGCTGGTCGAATTCCTGCCCAAGGACGGCCTGAGCGCGACAGTCGCCCTGTTGGCGGTGGCCAGCATCGTTGCATTCGTTGCGCTGTATCACTGGGAGCAGCGCTGCGCGCAGCCGCTGTTGCCGTTCGAGATGTTTCGCAACCCCAGTCTGTCGGCGTTGTTCACGCTGTCGCTGTTTTCCGGCTTTACGCTGTTCGCGATCCTGTTCTACGCGCCGCTGCTGATGCAGGGCGGCTTCGGCTTGTCGCCCAAGGACGCCGGGCTGCTGATTACGCCGATGGTGGTGTGCATCACCGTGGGCAGCATCATCAACGGCCGCATCGTCACGCGTCTTCCCAACCCGAATGCGATGCTCTACATCGGCAACGCGCTGCTCACGCTGTCGTGCGTGGGCATGGTGCTCACGCATCGCTGGACCTCGCACAGCCTGATTGCGATCGATATGCTGGTCGGCGGCCTGGGTCTGGGTTTCGTGATGCCGAACCTGACCGTCTTCGCGCAGGAGGTGTCGGGGCGCGCCAATCTGGGGATCGCCACCGCGCTGCTGCAATCCCTGCGCATGATCGGCGGCATGCTCGGCACCGCGCTGGTGGGCACGCTGGTGACGCACAGTTATCTCAGCGGCGTGCGCGCGTCGCTCGCGGCCAGCGGCGCCATGCAGTGGCTGCCCAAGCTCGACGACCCGCAGATCCTGGTCAACCCGCAGGCCCAGAAAAGCTTCATCGACCTGCTGCAGCAGGCCGGCAAGAACGGCGAGCCGCTGATCGAGGCAGCCCGGCTGTCGCTGGTCGCCGCGGTTCACTCCGGCCTGATGCTGGGGCTGGTCGTGACGATCATTTCACTCTGGTGGGTGCGCAGGGTGCCGGCCATTCGTTTGTCGCGCGGCGCGAAAGTATCCCCGCAGATGGGGGAGTGAGGATGCCCACCGAACACGAGAGGCTCAACGCCGTGCAGCAACTGGGGCGCACCTATCGCGCGATGATGACGGCCTTCGACGCGCAGGTCGGTCACGCGTTGCCACGCTGGCGCATCCTGCTGGCGCTGTACGAGCAGGGCCAATGTTCGCAGAAGCTGCTGGTCGAGCAAGTCCGCATCGACCCGGCGTCGCTGACGCGCCAGCTCAAGGCGATGGAGGCACAGGGCTGGGTCAGTCGCGCCACCGATGCGCAGGACAATCGACTGACCAATGTCACGCTGACCCCGCAGGGCCGCGCGGTGGTCGACGAGGCGCTGCCGCGCCGCACGGCGTTTTACCGGGATTCGCTGGCGGTGCTGTCGAGCGAACAGTTGCAGCTGCTCAACGAGGCGCTCGGCGCGCTCGAGCAACGCTTTCGAGAGGTTGCGCAGGCGCACCGCGAGTGAGCGCTGCGACCGGCTTAGCGCCACGCGTAGCGCAGACCGACCCAAATGCCGCGCGGCGCGCCCGGACTGAGGAATTGTTCGTTCGTGACGTCGTTGCCGCTGAAGGTATGGCCGGGGCCGTTGAAGAAATTCTGTCCCAGGCTGCCGAAATTCGCATAGCGCTTGTCGAATAAGTTGTTGACGCGCGCGAACAGCGTCAGGCTGCGGGTTGCGCGAAAAGTCGTGTCCAGATCGACGACCGCGTAACCCGCAATCTTGCCGTTGATGTCCCGGTTGTTTTCGTCGCCGCGCGCGAAGATCGCGCTGCGATAGCTCAGGTTGGCGCCGGCGTGCCAGCTTGGCGTTACGGCGTAATCAAGCCGCAGCTTGAATATGCTGTCCGGGATGCCGGGCATTCGGTCGCCAGGTCGAACAACGATATTGCCGTTTGCGTCGGCGCTCGAATTGCTCGGGCTGCGCTCGGTAAATGCGGTCCGATAGGTCGCGGCGATATAGCTATAGCTCGCTGTCACACCCACCGATCCGGAGCGCGTGCTTAACTGCGCCTCCACGCCCTGTCGACGGGTTTGCCCGACATTCTGGAAATAGCCCGATGAGGCGGCGGCGCTGCTGCTGACGAATGCGATATCGTCGAGCAGCGCGGCGCGGTAGACCGAGACGTGCCAGGATGACGCCGCGCCGAGCTTGCCGCGCAAGCCCAGTTCGACGGTTTTGGCAATGACCGGCCGCAGGGCCGGATCCGCGATGAAATCGTTCGGCAACGAGCAGGGCGCGGCCGGGTCGGCGCACGCGAGTTCGATGGCGGTAGGTGAGCGCATGCCCTCGTTATAGGCCGCGTACGCCGACAATCGGGGTGTCGGATTGAAAGTCACGCCTAACGCGGGGTTCAGGCGGGAGAACGAATGGTTGCCGTCGAGCAGCGGCTGCCGGCCGGTCTGATCGGCGATATCGACTTGCGCATGGTCGTAGCGGGCCGACGCGGTCAGCGTCACCCTGTCGCTCAGCGACAGCGTATCGGTCATGAATAGGCCAATGTAGACGTTATGTGTTTTTGCGTCGGTGCGCAACGCATAGTCGCCAATCCCGACGGTGTTGCGGTCCGGCGTGAATTGCGCATCTTGGCTCGATTGCGAGAAGCGGCTGTTGGCGAAGTCGCCGCTGGTGCCCGCCACGAACTGATTCGGCATGCCGGCCAGTTGGCCGAGTAAAGTCAATTGCAGGCCGAAGCCATAGCTTTGCTGGTCGATGGCCGAAATCGCATTGTTGGCTTCGACGGTATCGGGCCGACCGCTGAGAGGGCCGATGGCGCCATAGTCGCCGTTGACGTTGCTGCTGAGGTTTTGATTGCGATATGAGCGGTAATAGGCATTGGCGTTCAGCTGAACCTGGTCGTTGAAAAAATGCGTGCCGCTCAGATTGAACAACGTCGCGCGATTCAGATTCAGGTCGGGGTAGGTGTAGGCTTGCCGAAAATTGTCGAGAAAGGAGCGCGGGATGGTTTGCGCGCCCTGCAAATCGTTATCTGCCGCGCTCAGGCTCAGGGCGATCGAGTTGTTTTCATCGGCGTAGCCAAGCTTGCCGAATAACTGCCTGATGCGGCTGGCGTTGTGATCGGACCAGCCGCCATCGCGCTCGTCGTTGAGGGTGAGAAAGTAATCGAGCTTGCCGTGCCGTCCGCCTTGCTCGAATTCGACGCCTCGGCGTCCGAACGACCCGCCGGTGACCTCGGCCGCGCCGCCTGGACTGTCGCGTCCGCTGCGGGTGGCAATGGCCAACGCCCCGCCTAGCGTATTGAGCCCGAACAGCGGGTTCGAGCCGGGAATAAGCTGCACGCTTTTGATGGCCGATTGCGGCAACAGATCCCAATTGACCACGTCGCCGAACGGCTCGTTGATGCGCACGCCATCCTGGAATACCGACAAGCCCTGCGGCGTGCCGAGCAGCGGCGATGCGGTGAAACCCCGGTAATCGACGTCCGGTTGATAGGGATTCCCCTGGCTCGAATGGATCTCGACGCTGGTCAGATTGTCACTGAAATAATCGGTGAGACTGGCGTGGTGCTGAGCCCTCAACTTCGCGCCGCTCATGACTTGGACGTTCGCCGGTATCCGATCCAGCGGGACCCCCAGGCCGGCCAGCGGCGTCGTGTCGATCACCACGGTGGTAGCCAGCGACGGCACATCGGTCAGCGCGGCGCTGTGTGCGCGGGCGGCTGGCACCGGCAGCGCACTGAGCAGACTGCCCAGCGCCAGGGCCATAGGTGTCCAGTTCGGTGGAGTGATGCAGCGCCTCATCCTGTCTTCCTCTCGTGTCGTGGTCCAGGTTCAGATCACCCGAGGGAGAGCAAAAACGATGCCACGTCGAGGCGCGGCGGCAACATGGGTGTGTTGAAATGACACGCAACGTGTGACGAAACGCAACGAAGCGGCACAGGCCGCGAGAAAACAGACCGTGCGTTGTCATGCAGGCCAAAGCGGGGCGAGCGTATAAAAATGAGAGACAGGGCACTTGCGGCGCGACCTCTCGCGCCATCGCCGATCCGCGTGCCGAAGCCTTGTGACGGCGCTTCAGTGCGTGCTCTGGCCTCGGCCCCTGCCCGCTCGCGACACTTTGCCATGCGCTGTTGACCAATCGCGGCGTGTACCGGCGGCATGGATATTGCTGACACCCTCTGGCCGAAATTTCGGCATATCAATTATTTGACGGAGGGGACAATAATGAAACGGATTGTTAAGGCAGCCATCCTGGTTTGCGCGGCCCAGGCGGTGCAAAACGCGCAAGCGGTCGATATTCAGGCCGGCGACTGGACGGTTTCCATCGGCGGCAATATCAATGCCTACTACACGTCGGTAGGATGCTCGGGCGACAACGTCGCCGGCACCGCGCTCGCGGGCCGGGCGCTGGGGTGCAACGGGCGCGGCAGCGCCACGGTCATCGGCAACGGCCTGCTGCCGAACTCGCTCATCACGACGGTCAAGTCGCATCAGGGCGACTACGACGTGCAAGGCACCATCGGCATCTCCGCGGCGGTGGCAACCGGCAGCGCCATCGCAGCCAACAGCGCGGTCGACGTGCGCCAGGGCTTTTTGACGATCGGCAACGCGGATATCGGCACCTTCAAGCTCGGGCGCGACTACGGCATCTTCGGCTCGAACGCCATTCTCGGGGATATGACGCTGCTGGGGGCGGGCGCACCGGTGCAGGCTACGCAAAACGGCCGCGTCGCGCTTGGCCATATCGGCTCCGGATATACCTATTTGGGGACCTATGGCCAGTTCGCCTACACGTCGCCGACGGTCCATGGCTTGCAGGGGCAGTTCGCGCTCGTCAGCCCGGTCGACAGCGGTACCGGCTCGAAGGCGGGAAGCATGCCGCAATTTCAGGCCCAACTGTCGTATTCGCGGGCCAACTGGAAAACCTGGCTGGGAGCCAAAGCGCAGAAATTCTATGCCGACGCCACCTCCAGCGATTTTACTGAAGCCGCTTTCGAAACCGGGGCCTCGGCCACGCTCGGACGCTTCGGCCTGCTCGGCAACGTGCAAACGGGGCGTGGGCTCGGCATCTTGTCCGACGGCGATCAGGGCGACGTGCGCGGGTTCAACTATCTCGTGCAAGCATCCTATCAGCCCACCGACAAGCTCAAGCTCGGCGTGAACTATGGCGTGAGCCGGAGCCTGGCCAGCGCTGCCGATGCGATTCGCTACAACAGCAATCTCACGCTCGGCGCCTATTACGCGATTACAAAAAGCATCACCCTCGTGGGCGAAGTCGGCCAGACCCGGTCCGAAGACACGAGCGGCAAGACAGCGCGCCTGAACGGCGTTTCGGTCGGCGGCATCATGTTCTTCTAAGCGCCGCCAGCTCTGACCATTTGATCCGTTTTGCAACAGATGAACCCAGGCACTTGTTCCACAAAAGAACACGGCACCGACCGCCGCATGCGCGGATGCCAGCTCATCCGGCGAATTGCGCGGTGGCATGGGATTTGCCTTCATAGGATGCGGCACCGCAGCCTGTGTACTGCATTCAAATCAGAATCAGGAGACTTCAATGAATCGATTTATTTCAATCATTAACCCAAAGTGGGCGTTGGCCGGCGTGTTGCTGGCCAGCGGCCTGGCGATCGGAGCGGCGTCGGCCCAGACGGCCGACTATCCCGCCGTGACCTATGACCGGCTGACGTCGGCCCAGGCCGATCCGGGGTGGCTGACTTACTACCGCTCGTACACGGGCCAGAGCAATTCGCCGCTCAAGCAAATCAATACGGCCACGGCCAAGGATCTTCAGCAAGTCTGGAGTTATAAATTTCCTGCCGAGTTGCAACAAGGCTTCGAGGCAACGCCGATCGTCAACGGCAACTACATGTTCGTGACCACGCCGAAAGATCACGTCTATGCGTTCGACGCCAAAACGGGCAAGGAGCTGTGGACCTACGATCCCAAGCTGA
>JAGXBI010000361.1 GCA_018971155.1 Burkholderiales bacterium | reverse complement strand
TACTATTTGGTAACGGTTCTCGGCCATCCCATCCAACCGAGCGGCTGTGTAAAAACGATCCAAGGAGAAAGCGTATGTCGACTGAAACGAAGTGTCCGTTCAACCACACCGCTGGCAGCGGCACGTCAAACAGAGACTGGTGGCCCAACCAGCTGAACCTGAAAATCCTGCACCAACATTCGTCCCTGTCCGACCCGATGGACAAGGATTTCAATTACGCCGAGGCGTTCAAGAGTCTCGATCTCGCGGCGGTGAAGAAAGATCTGCTGGCGGTGATGACGGACTCGAAAGATTGGTGGCCGGCCGATTTCGGCCATTACGGGCCATTTTTCATTCGCATGGCCTGGCACAGCGCCGGCACATATCGCACGGGCGATGGCCGGGGCGGCGCGGGTGCCGGGCAGCAACGCTTCGCACCCCTGAACAGCTGGCCGGATAACGTCAATCTCGACAAGGCGCGCCGCCTGATCTGGCCGGTCAAGCAAAAATATGGCCGCAACATCTCCTGGGCCGATCTGATCATTCTGGCCGGCAATGTCGCGCTGGAGTCGATGGGCTTCAAGACTTTCGGTTTTGGCGGCGGCCGCCAGGATGTGTGGGAGCCGGAGGAAGACGTCTACTGGGGCGCTGAAAACAAGTGGCTCGACGACAAGCGCTACAGCGGCGATCGCGATCTCGAAAACCCGCTCGCGGCGGTGCAGATGGGGCTGATTTACGTCAACCCGGAAGGACCGAACGGCAAGCCGGACCCGCTGGCGGCGGCACGCGACATCCGCGAGACCTTTGCGCGCATGGCGATGGACGACGAAGAGACCGTGGCGCTCATCGCCGGCGGCCATACCTTCGGCAAAACCCACGGCGCCGGCGACGCCTCGCTGGTGGGGCCGGAGCCTGAAGCGGCGGGCCTCGAAGAGCAGGGGCTCGGATGGAAGAGCAGCTTCGGCACGGGCAAGGGCGCCGACGCGATCGGCAGCGGCCTGGAGGTCACGTGGACCTCGACGCCTACCAAATGGAGCAATAACTTTTTCTGGAACCTGTTCGGTTACGAATGGGAGCTGACCAAGAGTCCGGCCGGCGCGCATCAATGGACGCCGAAGGGTGGTGCCGGCGCCGGTACCGTGCCGGCCGCGCACGATCCGTCCAAACGTATCGCGCCGGCCATGCTGACCACCGATCTCGCATTGCGGGTCGATCCGGCTTACGAGAAGATTTCGCGGCGATTTTATGAGAATCCGGATCAGTTCGCCGATGCGTTCGCCCGTGCCTGGTTCAAGCTCACGCACCGCGACATGGGGCCGCGCGCCCGCTATCTGGGCCCGGAAGTGCCGAGCGAGGAACTGCTCTGGCAGGATCCGATTCCAGCCGTCGATCATCCGCTGATCGACGGGAAGGATATCGCCGCGCTCAAGGCCAAGGTGCTCGCAACCGACCTGTCGGTCCCGCAACTGGTGTCGACCGCCTGGGCCTCGGCGTCCACCTTCCGCGGTTCCGACAAGCGGGGCGGCGCCAATGGCGCGCGCATTCGCCTGGCGCCGCAAAAGGACTGGGCGGTGAATCAGCCGGAGCAATTGAAGGTCGTGCTCGATACGCTCGAGGGCATTCAGCGCGAATTCAACGACGCGCACCCGGGCGGCAAGCAGGTATCGCTGGCCGATCTGATCGTGCTGGCCGGTTGCGCGGGTATCGAGCAGGCGGCGAAAAATGCCGGGCACGATGTCACGGTACCTTTCACGCCGGGCCGCATGGACGCCTCGCAAGCGCAAACCGACACGGCGTCGTTCGACGTGCTCGAGCCGATTGCCGACGGTTTTCGCAATTACGTCAAAGGCAAGTACACGATGCCAGCCGAGGCATTGCTGGTCGACAAAGCACAGTTGCTGACGCTGAGTGCGCCGGAAATGACCGTGCTGGTGGGCGGCATGCGAGTGCTGAACACCAACTTCGGACAGACCCGCCATGGCGTTTTCACGCATCGACCCGAGGCATTGACCAATGACTTCTTCGTCAATCTGCTCGATATGGGGACCGAGTGGAAGCCGGTGTCCGCAGCCGGCGATGTATTCGAAGGGCGCGACCGGGCTACCGGCAATCCCAAATGGACCGGCACGCGCGTCGATCTCGTGTTCGGCTCCAACTCGCAACTGCGCGCGCTGGCCGAAGTCTATGGCAGCGCCGACGCCGAGGAAAAGTTCATTCGTGATTTCGTCGCGGCCTGGAACAAGGTGATGAACCTCGACCGCTTCGACCTGGCGTAATCGTCGCGGCGGCTGGCCGATAAGCAGCACACGCCAGAGCAAGACGGCCGATCACAAGTCGGCCGTTTTTTATTGCCCGCGCCGCGAAAACGGTGCCGGCTCGGGCCGTCGGCGCGCTATTTCGTCAGACGCCGCAACACGCCGGTGAGTGCCGTGCCGGGTGCTACCGTGTTGTATACGGTGCCGAATTTTTTCACATTGTCGTGCAGTAACGTAAGCCGCCGATCCGGTTCGTCCGTATCCACCAGAATTTCGTATTCGATGGATGCCATGCTTGGCGGCACGTCCCGCCGCACACCATGCAGGCGCACCTGCACGCCGCGCAGCTCGAACTTGAGTATCGGCGTGACCCGTTCGATGCCTTTGATCATGCACGCCGCCAGCGCCGCCATCAGCAGCTCCGCCGGGTTGAAGGCATCCATTCGACCGGCCAGATCGGTGTCGAGATGGATTTCGGCCTGTTTGCAATGGGCGACGCTGCCATGGGCATCGACGCGCTGCGCGCTCACCGAGAAAGTCAGGGCCGCTTTCGTTTCGTTATTCATGATTCCCGGGTCCGTGGTTCACGCCAATCGAGGCAGGTCATCCGATAACGGGTGCCGGCTCGGTGCCCGGCACCAGGAACACCGGTTGCTCGTCGGCCGGCTTTTGCGCAAGCTCGTCGCGGGTCAGGCGCGCGTAGACCTCGATCAGGGTGCCGTCGGGATCCTGGAGCCACAGTTCATGCAGCGGCGTGCCCTTCCAGGTGGTGCGGGGGGGCTTGGCGATCGACGCGCCGAATGCCAGGGCCCGGTGATAGGCGTCGATCACCGCTTGACGGTCGGCCATGCCGATCCCCAGGTGGTAGAGCGTATCGTGATGCAGGGCCAGGCCGTCGGATACCATCAATACGAAATTGAGCTGCAGGTCGGGGCGAATGAAGGTCGCGTAGCGATGTGTCCATTCCTTCGGCCAGGTGTCGAGCAGCCAGGCGTAAAAGCGCACGCTGGCGGGCAGGTCGTTGACGCGGATGCTGCCGTGAAACTCCTGCGCGGCAGGACCTTCGGGCAGGGCCAGCAGGCTGGCGAGCACCGCAATGCGGGCGCGGATCTGATCGCGCGCAAGCCGAAAGCGGGCGAGGATTTCCTCGGAGCCGAGCATATCGGCATCGGCCAGGGGG
>JAGXBI010000360.1 GCA_018971155.1 Burkholderiales bacterium | reverse complement strand
CCTCTCGGCCTTCACGCCCGGCTTTGCTTCGCTGATTGCGCTATGCGCGCTCAAGGGGCTGGCACTGTCCGGGCTGCCGGCGATCGCGATGGCCTATCTGAGCGAGGAGGTCGAACACGGCTCGCTGGGCATGTCGATGGGCCTGTACATCAGCGGCAACATCCTCGGCGGCATGGTCGGGCGCGTCGGCTCGGCGCTGTTGGCCGACCTGTTCTCATGGCGTGTGGCGGTGGCGGTGATCGGCGCGAGCTGCTTTTTGATGAGTCTGCAGTTCGTGCGCAGCCTGCCGCCGTCGCAGCGTTTTGTGCCACGCCGCGCGCCGGTGAGCGAGATCGTGCGGCAGGCCCGGCGTCATTTGAAGGATCCCGCACTGCTGGGCCTGTATCTGTTTGCCGGGTTGATGATGGGCAGTTTCGTCAGCGTCTATAACTACCTCGGTTTCCGGTTGGCGGCACCGCCGTTCGGTCTGCCGCAAGCCGTGATCGGCATGATTTTTTCGATGTACCTGATCGGCGTGATGGGCTCGTTCATTGCCGGGCCGCTGTCCGACCGGCTCGGGCGTCACCGCATGCTGTGGCTGCTCGTGGCGTTGGCCCTGTGCGGGTTGCTGCTCACACTGTCGCAACAGTTGGGGTGGGTCATCGGCGGGCTGGCGTTATTTACGTTTGGATTCTTCGGCGGCCATACGGTCGCCAGCAGCTGGGTCGGTCAGCATGCGCGCGAAGGGCGCGCCGCGGCATCGGCCTTGTACCTTTTCTTCTACTACATGGGGTCGACCGTGCTGGGGACTTACACGGGCGTGGTGATGCACGGCACGGGCTGGCATGGCGTGGTTGCCCTGTTGAGCGTGGCGTTGCTGATTTCGCTGGCGGTGTCGCTGGCCATGCGTCGCGCTTTCATGCGCAGGGGGTAACTCATGGAGCATCGGACATCTTCGCCCGAACCGAGCGAAACGCCGCCGGCGCAGGGCGTCGGCGAGGCTGCGGTGTCGATCACTGCTGCTGAACTGTTCCGCACGTTTACGGTGATGGGCCTCTACGGCTTCGGTGGCGTGATGCCGTGGGCGCATCGCATTCTCGTCGAGCGCAAGCGCTGGCTCGACGACCGCGAGTTCGCCGAACTGCTGAGCCTGGGGCAGATTTTGCCGGGACCGAACATTACCAATCTGGCTGTCATGTTCGGGTATCGATGCAGCGGGGTGCGCGGTGCCGGCGCCGCGGTCGGCGGCTTGCTCAGCCTGCCGTTTTTCATCGTGCTGCTGCTGGGCGGGCTCTATCACCGCTACGGTGACGTGCCCGCGGTGCAGGGCGCCTTGCGCGGTATGACCGCAGTGGCCGCCGGGCTGATTTTCGTCACTGGGCTGAAGCTCGCTCGCAAGCAGCCTCGCACCCGCCGCGGCCTGATATTCGGGGGGCTGGCGCTGATATGCGTGGGCGGGCTGCAGTGGTCGCTGCCGCTGGTGATGGCGGTACTGATTCCGGTGGCGATTGCTGTCGAATGGAGGGCGCGCGCATGAATGTCCTGCTGACCCTGGCCGGGCACTTCTTCCTGATTTCGCTGATTTCATTCGGCGGCGCCAGCGCGGTTTTGCCGGAGATGCATCGCTTCCTGGTCGAATCGATGCACTGGCTGAGCAACAGCCAGTTCGTTGCGCTGTATGCGATTTCGCAGGCCTCGCCCGGGCCGAACGTGTTGTTCGTTGCATTGTTCGGCTGGCAGGTGGCCGGTGTCATGGGCGCGCTGGTGTCGATGCTGGCGATGTGCGGGCCTACCTCGTTGCTGGCGCTGGCCGTCGAGCGTTACGGTCGACGCCATCAGGACTCGCGTTGGCACATCACGGTGCGCCGGGCCCTGGCGCCGCCGACGATCGGCTTGCTGCTGGCGACCGCCTATGTGCTGGCACGCCCGGCCGATGTCAACTGGCGGCTCGTGCTGTTGACCCTGCTGACGGTCGCGGTCGGGGCGCGCACCCGCGTCAACCTGTTGTGGATGATCGGCGCGGGGGCGCTGCTCGGCGCGCTCGGCTGGTTGTGAGCGGCCGGCGCATCGGATGCGGCGCGCCGCCGGATGTCGATAAAAAAATGCTGCGGCCCTGGCGGGCATCGCAGCATTTTTTTGCCGGTACCGCAGGCGATTTATTCGACCTCGGCGATCAATTCGATTTCGACGCAGGCGCCCAGCGGAATTTGTGCGACGCCGAATGCGGAGCGGGCATGCTTGCCGCGCTCGCCGAATACTTGCGCCAGCAATTCAGAGGCGCCGTTGGTCACCAGATGTTGCTCGGTGTATTCGAGCGTCGAATTGACCAGGCTCATGACCTTGACGATGCGCTTGACCTTGTTCAGGTCGCCGGTGTGGGCGTGCAGCGTGGCCAGCAGGTCGATCGCCACCGCGCGCGCGGCGGCAGCGCCTTGCTCGGTGGTGATGTCCTGCCCCAGCTTGCCCGCCCAGACCTTGCCGTCTTTCTTGGCGATATGGCCGGACAGAAATACGGTATTGCCGGTTTGCGCGCTCATCACGTAGGCGGCCGCAGGCGCGCCGGCGCTGGGCAGGTCGATGCCGAGTTGCTTCAGGGTTTCATAGACGGACATGCGAATTTCCTTATCAGGTAAAAGGTGTATGGGAGCCGGGCTCGCGCGCCGGCCCGGCGTCAGGCGGCTTGCCTGTCGAGCGCCGCGGTGATCAGGCCGGCCAGCGTGGCGACGCCCTGTTCGATCTTTGCCGGCGGCACGGTCACGAACGACAGCCGCAGCGTGTTGGTCGGTGCGCCATTGGCGAAAAACGGTGCGCCAGGCACGAAAGCGACATTGTGCGCGACCGCTTGCTCGAGCAGTTGCATGGTGTCGATATTGCCGGGCAGCGTGACCCAGATGAACATGCCGCCAGCGGGCTGGTTCCAGTGCGCGCCTGTCGGCATGTGGCGCGCCAGCGCGTCGAGCATCGCCCGGCACTGGGCCGAGTACAGTTGCCGGATCGTGGGGATGTGCGCATCGAGAAAGCCGTCCTTGACGACCTCGTAGACGACGCGCTGCAGCAGGCTGGGCGAGTGCAGGTCGGCCGCCTGCTTGGCCTGCACCAGCTTGAAATGGACTGCTGGCGGCGCGATCACGTAGCCCAGGCGCAGGCCGGGCGCCAGCACCTTGGAGAACGAGCCGAGGTGGATCACTTGATCGGGCGCCAGCGAAAGCAGGGTCGGCAGGCTCTTGCCCTCGTAGTCGAGCGCGCCGTAGGGGTCGTCCTCGACGATCGGCAGGCCGCGCTCGCGGGCGATGGCCGCCAAGGCCTGGCGACGCGCCAGCGGCAGGCGGCGCCCGGTCGGATTCTGGAAGTTCGGCATCGCGTACAGAAAGCGCGCGCCGTCGGTGAGGGCCGGGCTCAGCGCTTCGGGAACCAGTCCGTCGTCGTCGGTCGGCACGGAAAC
>JAGXBI010000033.1 GCA_018971155.1 Burkholderiales bacterium | reverse complement strand
AGTCCGGCTACAAGGCGCTGAAGACAGCGCTGGACGGGTCGATCTCCGCGCAGTCGGACAATGTGCTGATCTACGCGACATCCAATCGCCGACATTTGCTTCCCGAATACATGCGTGATAACGAAAGCTATCGCCATACCGACGACGGGGAGATTCACCCGGGGGAAGTGATCGAGGAAAAGATTTCCCTGTCGGAGCGTTTCGGTCTGTGGGTCAGTTTCTATCCGTTCAAGCAAGACGATTATCTGGCGATCGTCGCTCATTGGCTGCAGCATTTTGGTTGCGATGAGGCCGACATACCGGCCGCACGGCACGATGCGCTGATTTGGGCGCTCGAGCGCGGATCGCGGTCGGGCCGGGTTGCATGGCAGTTTGCGCGTGACTGGGCCGGCAAGCAGCGCGCGCAGGCGTCGGACACCTCGAAATGAATATCACCGCACCCGCTTCGGCACCAGCGCCTGCGCGCCCCATCACCGAAGTCGCGGTAGGCGTGATGATCAAGCCCGGCGGCGAGGTGCTGCTCGGCCAACGTCCGGCCGGCAAGCCATACGCCGGCTATTGGGAGTTTCCAGGCGGCAAGCTCGAGGCCGGAGAGACCGTCGAGCAGGCGCTCGCGCGGGAGCTGCAGGAGGAATTGGGTGTGAGTGTGCAAGTCAGCGAGCGCTGGCGGGTATTGGAGCACGATTATCCGCATGCCTATGTTCGACTGCATTTCTGCAAGGTCACCGCATGGCACGGCGAGCCACACGGCCGGGAAGGTCAGGCGTTGGCGTGGCAGACGCTGCCGGTCGAACTCGCGCCGCTATTGCCGGCAGCGGTGCCGGCGCTCGCGTGGTTGCAGGACGAACGCACGGCCGCCTGACCGGCCGCATTGCGCGACGCCGGCGCTTTAGTTCAGCGGATTGCGGGACTCGTCTTCGGGGACGTCTTCCGGCGCGTCGGCCGGGATGCTGTATTTTTCAGTCGCCCAGGCGCCGAGATCGATTTGCTTGCAGCGTTCCGAACAAAAAGGGCGAAAGCGATTTTCGGCTCGCCACACCACTTTTTTCCCGCAAGTGGGGCAGGCAACAGTCGTGACCATCGGTTAGCTCAACCGTCAAAACTCAGAGGTTACACAAGGTCAGCAAAAATGGCACGTCGCTGTCTACGGGGCGTGGCTTGAGGTCGCCGTCCTGGCTCGTGAAGCGCACCCAAAGCATGTACTTGTTGGCGCTGGCTTCGGGAATCATGCCAAGCTCGGGGCTCACGCGGACCTGCATCAGGTGATATACGCGACCCGTCAGCATTTGCTGATAGCTGCCCTGCTGGGCCATCACCTTGCTCGCTTGCCCGGATTCGCGGGCCAGGCCGAGCACGAGCGTGAGCGCGTCTCGTAGCGGCAGGAGTGGCGCCATCCATTTGGCGATGTCTGCCCGACGCTGTTCGGCGACGTTGTGACGCCAGGCATAGTAGGACGGCAAATCGAACCGACAGGTACCGCCGGGAATCACCGAGCGGCTTCGGATGCTGGAGAGCCACTCGTTGTCATTCAGATGCTGGCCGGGTTTGCCGGGAATCTGATTCAGGTTGCCAAGCGAGCGCTCGACTTCACCCAGCAGGGTTTCGAGCGTGTTGGTTTCGATATCCGGATTGCCGCGATAAGCGAGCAGCGTCTGGCGCTGGCGCTCGAGCTCCTTCGCAAGCTCCGACTTGAGGTCGGAGCGGCCCGCTATATCGGCGATTTCGAACAGCGTCATCAGCGCCGCATGGTGTTCCAGCGGATGTTCCTGGTCGAGGAAAAAAGCGAATCGCCCGAACAGCTCCTCCAGCCGCAGCAGTGTGCGCATGCGTTCGTTAAGCGGATATTCGTACAGAATCAAACGCGTTGGCCTTTGGGTTATCGCTGCACTTTTATGATGCCGTCATTCTAATGCCGGAATCCTCGCACGTGCAATCCGCATTCACCGCGGCGGCGACCTATTATCGACCGCAGGCCCGCTCTCGCTCCTGCTTGGCGTTTGCCAGTTTGAGGTACTGCTCGTGCAGGCGACTCACCTCGCTGTCCAGGCTGGCGGTGGCTCCATCGTTGACGATCACGTCATGCGCGGCGGCCAGACGCGCCTCGCGCGTCGCCTGCTTCGCCATGATGGCCTCCACCTGATCCCGGGTGAAGTTATTGCGCCGCATGACTCGTTCGATCTGCACGGCCTCAGGGCAATCGACGACCAACACGCGATCGACGCGGTCGGTCCAGCGGCCCGACTCCACCAATAGCGGAACGACGAAGACCAGATAGGGGCCGGCCGCCTCGTTTGCCTCGCGCTCGGCTTCGGCGCGAATCAACGGATGCGTGATCGCTTCCAGGCGTGCTTTGGCTTGCGGGTTGGAGAAAGCCAGCGCGCGCATGCGAGCGCGATCGAGCGAGCCGTCGTGCGCGACGACCGTCGGCCCGAACGCAAGCTGGATCGCCGGCATTGCCGCGCCGCCCGGCGCGGTGATGCGATGTGCAATCAGATCGGTATCGATGATCGCGACGCCATGCGCGGCAAACAGATCGGCAACGGTCGTCTTGCCGCTGCCGATGCCGCCAGTCAATCCGATCGTGAGCATAAGGATCAGGTCCTCTAGATTGTCAGCCAGCGCCAGGCCAGGTTGCCGGTCAGCAGCGTCAGCACTCCTGCAGCCGCCAGAAATGGACCGAACGGTATAGGTTCGTGCCGCGCCTGGCGCCCCGCCAGCACCGCGGCGATGCCGATCGCCGCGCCCGAGATCGACGATAGCAGGACGATCTGGGGTAACACGGCCCAACCGAGCCAGGCGCCCAATGCCGCGAGCAGCTTGAAGTCGCCATACCCCATGCCTTCCTTTCCGCGCAGCAGGCGGAATATCCAGTAGACCAGCCATAAACTGAGGTAGCCGCCCATCGCGCCCAGTACCGCGTCTCGCAAAGGAACGAAGAGTCCCGCCAGATTGCACAGCAGGCCGGCCCACAGGAGCGGCAGCGTCAGGCAGTCGGGGAGCAGTTGCGTGTCGGTGTCGATAAAGGCCAGGGTGATCAATGTATAAGTCAGCCCAAGCGCTGCCACGCCCTGCCAGGTGGCACCCAGCTGCCAGACAACCAGCACGCTGAGGGCTGCGCTGAGTAATTCCACCGCCGGGTAACGTCGGGCAATCGCTTGCCGACAGGCGCTGCAGCGGCCGCGCAGGACAACGAAGCTGACCAGCGGGATGTTCTCCCATGGTCGCAATCGATGGCCGCAGGCCGGGCAGGAGGAGCCCGGGTGCCACAGGTTGTAGGGAGGTTCGGCGTGGACCGGGATGCGCCCGGGGGTGCCGCCGCCGAGTTCATCGAGCTCGGCCTGCCAGGCACGCTCGAGCATGCGCGGCAGGCGGTGAATGACGACGTTCAGAAAGCTGCCGATCAGCAACCCGGCCAGTCCAGCCAGACCATAGCGCCAAGGCGGCGGCAGCGTCGCCAACCGGTCGAACAAGACGGGTTCAACGATCTCGTGAAGCATCACACGACTTGGCCAAGTTTGAAGATGGGGAGGTACATGGCGATTACCATGCCGCCGATCAGCACGCCGAGCGTCACGATGATGATCGGCTCGATGAGGGTCGACATGGACGCAACGGCACGGCTGACTTCATCTTCCAGGATGTCCGCGACCTTGATCAGCATGCGGTCGAGTGTACCCGATTCCTCACCGATTGCGGCCATTTGCAGTACGAGCGGGGAGAAACAGGCGCTATCGGTCATGGCACGGGTCAGTGCGGTGCCGCTCTGGATGGCCGTTCGGATCTGCTGGGTAGCGTCGGCATAAATGATGTTGCCGCAGACGCCGGCCGTCGCACCGAGCGCATCGACCAGCGGCACGCCGGATGCAAACAACGTCGCAAGCGTGCGACTCCAGCGCGCCAATATCGCCTGTCGCGTAATTGCGCCGAACAACGGGATGCGCAGCCAGATGCGGTCGACGAGGTTGCGAAGCGGAAGGGAGCGGCGCCAGCCGATCGACACCGCTGCAATGAGGCCAAGGACGCCGCCACCGAGCCCCAGCGCATGGTCGGCGAGCGCATGCGATGCCGCGATCAGGTTTCTGGTCAAGGCCGGTAGCTCGGCTCCGAAGCTGGAGAACATGTCTTCGAAGGCGGGAATGACCCACAGCAGCATGGCGATCGTAATGCCGACGGCAAGCAGCAGCACGGCAGCAGGATACGTTGCGGCCGCGCGCAGCTTGCTGCGCAGCGCCAGGCTTTTCTCCTGGTAGATCGCCAGTTGCTCGAGCATGTCGTCGAGAATGCCGCCATGCTCGCCAGCGGCCAGCATGTGACAGTACAGCGGATCGAAGTGCTTCGGGTGGCGCAAGAAGGCGTCCGCCAGCCCGCAACCGCTGGCGATATCGTCATGAATTTGACCGATCAAGCGAGCGAAGCCCGGGTTGTCGTGACCCCGGCCGATGACGCGTAGCGCGGGCAGCAGCGGAATACCGGCTTTGAGCAGCGTCCCCAGTTGGCGCGTGAAGAACGCGATGTCGCGGCGGCGTATTCGTGATCTCCGCGCCTCGCGCACCGGCCGCGGCGGTTGCAGCGTGACCGCCTGAATGCCGCGCTGGCGCAGCAAGACCCGCGCCGCCGCCTCGCCGGCCGCCTCGATTTGACCTTGCGCGACCTGCCCGGCGGCATCACGGCCGATCCAGGAAAATTGCTTGAGCGGGTCAGTCTCAGTCATTGGTCGCTGCGACGACTTCTTCGAGGCTGGTTTCGCCTCGCATCACCTTCCTGAGACCGGCCTGGCGTAATGTCTCGACGCCTTCCAGGCAGGCTTGGGCGGCGATTTGCCGGGTGCCGGCTTCGCTGAGCATTGATTGCCGAATCGCCTCCGAGGTCGGCATCACTTGATATATGCCCGTGCGACCGCGGTAACCGGAGCCCAGGCAAGCGTCGCAGCCGACCGGACGGTAGCCATGCCCGGACGAACTTCCTTCGGCGAGTGATGACAAGCCTGCCGCTCTTAATGCCTCGACGCTCAGTTCGGCCGGTGCGCGGCAATGTTCGCAAAGCTTGCGCACCAGGCGCTGCGCCGTGACAAGCAACAGCGCCGAGGCCAGGTTGAAGGGAGCGACGCCCATGTTCAGCAGCCGGGTGACGGCGCCCGGCGCGTCGTTGGTGTGCAGGGTCGACAAGACCAGGTGACCGGTCTGGGCGGCTTTGACGGCGATATCGGCGGTCTGCGCGTCACGGATCTCGCCGATCATCAGCACGTCCGGATCCTGGCGAAGAAACGCACGCAGCGCCGTGGCGAACGTCAAGCCGGCCTTCTCGTTGATATTCACCTGGTTGATGCCGGGGAGATGGATTTCGGCAGGATCTTCCACCGTGGCGATGTTTCGGTCCGGGGCGTTCAGTTGTCGCAGGCACGCATACAACGATACGGTTTTTCCGCTGCCCGTCGGCCCGGTCACCAGAATCATGCCGTAGGGGCGTCGTATTGCGGTATTCAGAAGACTCAATTGCGAGGGCTCATAACCGAGGGCATCGATTTCCAGTTGCGCGGCACTGGTGTCGAGCAGGCGCACGACGATTTTTTCGCCAAACAGTGTCGGCAAGGTGCTGACTCGGCAGTCGATCGAGCGTCCCGCCGCGGTGAGCGTCATGCGACCATCCTGAGGGAGTCGCCGTTCGGCGATATCCAGGCGGGAGAGCACTTTGAGCCGGGTCGACAGCGCGTCGCGCAGCGCGTTCGGGGGCGTGGCGATCTCATGGAGCACGCCATCGATGCGCGCACGGACCCGGTAGGCTTGCTCGTAAGGCTCGAAGTGAATGTCTGATGCGCCCTGGGCGGCGCAGCGTTGCAGCAGGTCATTGAGCAGGCGCACGGCCGGCGTTTGGGTGCCGTCGTCAAGCGCGGGGCGCGACAGGCTTCGCGGTTCACTCATGGCGTTCGTCGCCCCCGGCGGTCGCGAGGTCGGGCGGTGGGGGCGGGAGCGTTTGGACGGCGGCGTACAGTGAACGAAATGGCATGACAAGCTGACGGGCAACGCCGGAATCGCGAGGCGCTCCAGTCTGGCGGTGGCGGCCCGGCGTGTAAATCGGGCCGAATCCGATTTATGCCGAATGCCCGGCGGCGCCCGTTGTGCTCTGCTTTGGCTTGAAGAGTCGAACCGTCTTGATCGCCTGGTTGGCGATTTGCACGATTTCCATCCGGCAACCGTCGATTTCCAGGCAGATACTGGCTTCGGGGATTTCTCGCAGCACTTCCAGAATCAGGCCGTTGAGCGTCTTGGGGCCGGTGAGCGGGAAATGCAGCCCGAGCCGCCGGTTCAGGTCGCGCAGCGAACTGCCGCCGCCGACCAGGCATTCGGCCTGATCGCTCCAGCCCGAGCGGCCGCTGGCCAGGCCCGGGATGCTCGTGGTGAATTCGCCGATCAACTCCTCGATGATGTCTTCGGTCGTCAGCAGCCCCTCGACCTCGCCGTATTCATTGACCACCAGGCCGATTCGCTGATGGTTTTCCTGAAAGTACTGCAGTTGGCGGAACGCGGGGGTGTCGCTCGGGATGAAGTACGGATCGGTAAGCAGCTCGCGCAGCGTATCGATGCTGAGATCTTCATGGTGACGCAAGGCGCTCAAGGTCTTGCGCACGTGCAGCACGCCGACGATGCGGTCGATGTCGCCCTCGTAGACCGGCAATTTATTGTGGTAGCAAGTTTCGAGTTGCTGCAGGATCGACTCGAGCGGCGCCGACAAATCAAGCGCCTCGATCCGGGCGCGGGGGATCATCACGTCGTTGACCGAGATGTTCTCCAGGTCGAATAAATTCAGCAGGATGCTGCGATGCTTGGTGGGCATGTAATTACCCGCCTCCAGCACCAGGGTACGCAGCTCTTCAGTGCTCATGCGCTGCTCGGCGGCCGCTTTGCGCGTATCGATGCCGATCAGGCGCAGCAGCGCCCTGACCAGCAGATTGACGGCCCAGACGAATGGCTGGGTGAGGCGCATCAGCGGCTTGATCGCCAGGCTGGCCGGCAGTGCGATGCGCTCCGGATAGGTTGCGCCGACCACTTTGGGGCCGATCTCGCAGAACACGATGATCAGGAACGCGATGAGAGCCGTGGCGATCGACAGCACGATGGCGTCGTTACCAAAGTAGCGCAGCGCGATCGAGGTGGTGAGCACAGGCAGCACCGTGTTGATCACGTTGTTGCCGATCAGGATCACGCTGAGCAATTCCTCGGTTTGCTGCAGCAGGCCTTGCGTCGTTCGGGCGCCACGCCGCTCCGTCTTGACAAGATGCTTGAGACGGTGGCGGTTGAGCGCCATCATGCTGGTTTCCGAAATCGAAAAGAAACCTGAAACACAAAGCAGCAGGACGATGGCGCCGAGTTGCGCCCATAGCGGAAGGGATTCCAAGCGACGTGTTGCGCCCCGGGGCGCTTGAGTTGTATTGGCTAAAACTATAGCAGACGCGAAAAAGCAAAACGGCCTGGGATTTACATACCCAAGCCGTTTTACGGAATTCGCCGAGCAAACAACCGACGCCGGCAACTCAAAACACGGAAAATCTGGTCGGGGTGAGAGGATTCGAACCTCCGGCCTCTACGTCCCGAACGTAGCGCTCTACCAGGCTAAGCTACACCCCGAAAACAACGGCGCGCTCAAGATCGGCGCGCCGTTGAAGAAGAACATAATTCTAGCAAAGTTTCTTTGTAAGGGGAACTAGGGAGAAAAGAAATTGCTGCGGCCGCGGCGGCGGCCTCCTGTTCGGCGCGACGCAGCGTATAGTCGAGCGCTCCCGTATGCATCACGGCGTCGAGAATAGCCTCGAAATTCTCGGTGCCGCCATGCTCGATTGCAGCCTTGGCCATGGCTTGCTGCTCCGGAGTGCCGTGCCGGATCACATGAATCAGTGGCAGCGTCGGCTTGCCCTCGCGCAGATCGTCGCCGGCGTTCTTGCCCATCGCATCACTGCTGCCGGCATAATCGAGCCAATCGTCCATCAATTGGAACGCGGTACCCAGGCGGCCGCCGAACTCGGCAAGGGCGGATTCCGTTGCGGCGTCCACGCCGGCCAGCACTGCGGCAATCTGCGTGGCGGCTTCGAACAGCTTCGCTGTCTTGTAACGAATGACCTGCAAATAGCGGAGTTCGTCGACATCCGGGTCGTGCATGTTGAGTAGCTGCAGCACCTCGCCCTCGGCAATCACGTTGGTGGCGTTCGACAGGATCTGCATGATGCGCATGCTGTCGACCCCGACCATCATCTGGAAAGCCCGGGAATAAAGGAAATCGCCCACCAGCACCGAGGCTGCGTTACCGAACAGGGCGTTGGCTGTTTTCTTGCCGCGCCGCAGATCCGACTCGTCGACCACATCGTCGTGCAGCAGCGTCGCGGTGTGAATGAATTCGATGACCGCGGCGAGTTCGTGGCGGTGCGGTGTCTTGACGTCCAGCGCGCCGGCTGTCAGCAGCAGCAGTGCCGGTCGCAGGCGCTTGCCGCCGGCACTGATGATGTACTCGGAGATCTGATTGATCAGGACGACTTGCGAGGCCAGGCGGTCACGGATCACATGATCCACTCGACGCATGTCATCGGCAATGATCGCCAGCGGATTCTGTGAGGGGGTCGGAGCAGTCAAGATCGAAAGTCAGGGAGAGCGAAAAAACGTCCAAATTATATAGTGGAGCGGCGTCTCTTGGCGCGCCCCGGCAAGAGACAGGGGGAATCAATGGAAGTCTTTGACGACAAAGGGAAATCTCTGTATAATTCTGCGTTTTCGTGCGTTCGCGCGGAAAATTCTTGTTTATGAGTGAGGTTCGCAATGTACGCAGTCATAAAAACTGGTGGCAAGCAGTATAAGGTTGCCGCCGGCGAAAAACTGAAAGTAGAACAGATACTGGCAGACATTGGCGCTGAAATCACGCTCGACCAAGTGCTCGCAGTGGGCGAAGGTGAATCGATCCAGTTCGGCGCACCCTTGGTGAGTGGGGCTTCCGTCAAGGCAACCGTGGTTGCCCAAGGCCGTCATCCGAAGGTGAAGATTTTCAAGATGCGGCGCCGCAAGCACTACCAGAAGCATCAGGGTCATCGCCAGAACTATACCGAGCTGCGCATCGACAGCATCGTGGCTTAATCGATACGCGTGCAAGGAAAGGAGTCAAACCATGGCACATAAGAAAGCAGGCGGTTCGTCCCGTAACGGCCGCGATTCCGAGTCGAAGCGACTCGGCGTGAAGGTTTATGGCGGCCAGGCGATCAACGCCGGCAGCATCATCGTGCGGCAGCGTGGCACGCGCCTGCATGCTGGCGAAAACGTCGGCATCGGCAAGGATCACACGCTCTACGCACTGACCGACGGGCACGTGCAGTTCGCCATCAAGGGCGCTGCCAAGAAACACGTGGTCACGGTGGTCCCGGCAGTCTGACACCGCCTTTTGCCGACCAAAAGGCTCCGCATCGCTGCGGGGCCTTTTTTCGTTTGGCCGGTCGGTTTCGATGGTGCGGCGTGGTGGTGCACTCGCACAGTGTGAGAGAAAATTTTGAAACGGGTTTTAGCGGGACGATGCCATGAAGTTCATTGACGAAGCGCGTATCGAAGTTGTCGCCGGCAACGGCGGCAATGGGTCGGCGTCGTTCCGCCGCGAGAAATTCGTGCCTTTTGGTGGTCCGGACGGCGGTGACGGAGGGCGCGGCGGCAGCGTTTACGCGGTGGCCGACCGCAATATCAACACGCTTGTCGATTACCGCTATGCCAGAAAGCATCAAGCGCGCAACGGCGAAAATGGCCACGGCGCCGATTGCTACGGCAAGGGGGGCGAAGATATAACGCTGCGCATGCCCGTCGGCACGATTGTCTCCGATCTGGATACCGGCGAAGTGATCGCCGATCTGACCGAGCACGGTCAGGTAGTGCAGCTGGCCAAGGGCGGTGCGGGGGGGCTGGGCAACCTCCATTTCAAGTCGAGCACGAACCGTGCGCCTCGACAAAAGACCGACGGCAAGCCCGGTGAGCAGCGCATGCTCAAGCTCGAACTCAAGGTATTGGCCGACGTCGGGCTGCTTGGCATGCCCAATGCCGGTAAATC
Organism: Burkholderiales bacterium; assembly: GCA_018971155.1. Classification (GTDB taxonomy): domain Bacteria; phylum Pseudomonadota; class Gammaproteobacteria; order Burkholderiales; family Burkholderiaceae; genus Pandoraea. The sequence continues at coordinate 7,159 of JAGXBI010000033.1, read as the reverse complement.
GACCTTTATTACCGCGGTGTCCAACGCGCGACCCAAAATCGCCGACTATCCGTTCACGACGCTGCACCCCAATCTGGGCGTGGTGCGGGTGGGTGCCGGCAAGAGCTTCGTCATCGCCGACATCCCGGGGCTGATTGAAGGCGCGGCCGAGGGCGCCGGATTGGGGCATCGGTTTTTGCGCCATCTGCAGCGCACCGGCGTGCTGCTGCACTTGGTCGACCTTGCGCCGTTCGACGACACCGTGGATCCGGTGGTCGAGGCCCGTGCGATTGTCAATGAGCTGCGCAAATACGATCAGGCGCTCTACGAAAAGCCGCGCTGGCTGGTTTTGAACAAACTCGACATGGTGCCGGAAGCCGAGCGCGCCGCGCGCGTGGCGGACTTCGTCAAGCGTTTCGACTGGCATGGCCCGGTGTTCGAGATTTCCGCGCTGACTCGGGCCGGTTGCGATCTGCTCTGTTATGCGATTTACGATTATCTGGCGTCCCAGCGTTATGCCGAGCATGACGCCATCGAGGATGCCGCGCGTGACCCCCGCTTTCGCGACAATGGGCAGGGCGAAGCCGATCCCGCTGAATAACTCCTATCGAAGAGAGTAAGACCATGCGTTCTGTCATCGCCGATGCCAAACGGCTCGTGGTGAAAGTTGGCTCGAGCCTGGTGACCAACGACGGGCGCGGGCTCGATGACGTTGCCATTGCGCGCTGGGCCGAGCAGATCGCGGCACTGCGCAAGGGCGGCGACGGCAGGCCGGGCAAGGAGGTGGTTCTGGTGAGCTCCGGTGCGATCGCCGAGGGTATGCAGCGCCTCGGTTGGACTCGCCGGCCGCGCGAACTGCCCGAGCTGCAGGCAGCGGCCGCAGTGGGGCAAATGGGATTGGCGCAGGTTTACGAGACGCGGTTCGCCGAGCATGGCATTCGAACCGCGCAGATTCTGCTGACCCACGGTGATTTGGCCGACCGGGAACGGTACCTGAACGCGCGCTCGACGTTGTTGACGCTGCTCGATCTGGGGGTCGTGCCGATCATCAACGAAAACGACACCGTGGTGACCGACGAAATCAAGTTCGGTGACAACGATACGCTCGGCGCACTGGTGGCAAATCTCATCGAGGGCGATGCCCTCATCATCCTGACCGATCAGCCTGGTCTGTACACCGCCGATCCCCGAAAAGATCCGGCCGCGGAGCTGGTCAAGGAGGCCGTGGCGGGCGACGAAGCGCTCGAGGCAATGGCTGGTGGCGCCGGCTCGAGCATCGGGCGCGGCGGCATGCTGACCAAAATCCTGGCGGCCAAGCGCAGTGCAAAAAGCGGTGCGCATACGGTGATCGCCTCCGGCCGCGAACCGAATGTCCTGGCGCGTCTGGCGGCAGGCGAAGCCGTGGGCACGCAGTTATTGGCCAAGACAGCCCGGCTGACGGCTCGCAAGCAATGGTTGGCCGACCACCTGCAAGTGCGGGGGCGTGTCGTGATCGACGCCGGCGCCTGCAAGAAATTGAGCGAAGAAGGAAAGAGCCTGCTGCCGATCGGCGTGGTCAGCGTCGAGGGCAATTTCGCGCGCGGCGAGGTGATCGCCTGCGTCGATGAGGCTGGCCACGAAATTGCCCGAGGCTTGAGCAATTACAGCAGCTCGGAAGCGCGCCTGATTCGGCGACGCGCGAGCAGCGAGATCGAGTCGATCCTGGGATTCGTTCACGCAGCCGAACTGATCCATCGGGACAATCTGGTGCTGCTCTAGCACGTGCCGCCGGCGGCCTGCCGGGCGCCAGCGGCGTGGCGTGCGATTACTCCGGTTTTTTGATTCTGTCCGGATAGCGCATGTTCTGCACGATGTCTGCGGCTGATCCGGTCACCATTTTGTTGGCGCAAAAATAATCGTTGTAGAGCGCGCTTTGGTAGGCCGTGGGCCCGTATCCATTGATGACCTGCCAGTGGCTGCCCCGCGCATTCGACCATGTGCCATTGGATTGGCCAACCGCGTAGATCCGGTACTCGAAGGTGTTGCAATGGATGCCCTCGAAAGTAACGTTGCGCGCGCCCTGTGTGCTGCGGATGACCGAGGTAAAGCGCACCACGCCGTCCTTGCCGACCGTCACTGACTTGGCGTCGATCGCATAATTCAGATCGCGCGATCCGTTGGGCACCGTGTAGGTAATGAGGTCGCTGTCCCTCGGCGCGGCGGGCAAGGCATAGGGTCCTTCCTGCCATTTGTCGGAGGCAGCCTTCTTGGCCATGTACTCGTCGTAGCCGGGGCCCGGGCCGGGACTGGGTTGCGCCAGCGCGGCAGAGGAGATGGCCATGGCAACGCCGAGCCAAAGCAGTGCCGGTGCAGTGCGCGCGGTTGGGATGATGCGAGCGGAGCGAATTTTCATGAATCGACAGGCAGGATCGAAAAATGGGCTGGCGCCTGGTGGCGTCAGCCCTCGTGGGTGGTTTTACCGTGCACGCGGGGTGGACGGTGTCGGTCGTACTGGTGATGGGTCGGATTGCGGCGCAGATAGCGCGAGAGCTCATTGAGCGCCATCTGGTAGACTTCGCGCTTGAATTCGATCACGGCGTCCAGCGGCACCCAATATTCGTTCCATCGCCAGGCATCGAATTCCGGATGAGCGGTTGCGCGCAGGCAGATATCGCAGTCTCGCCCGACCATGCGGAGCAAAAACCAGATCTGCTTTTGTCCGCGATAATGGCCGCGTACTTCGCGCTTGATAAATTTGTCGGGCACCTCGTAACGCAACCAGTCGCGAGTACGACCGATGATCCTGACGTGCTCTGGTTTCAGGCCGGTTTCCTCGTGCAGTTCTCGGTACATGGCCTGTTCTGGCGTTTCGCCATACTTGATGCCGCCTTGCGGGAACTGCCAGGAATGCTCGCCCAGCCGCTTGCCCCAGAATACCTCATTATGTGCGTTCAAGAGGATGATGCCGACGTTAGGCCGAAAGCCTTCACGGTCCAGCATACAACCACCTTTTAATCCTTTAAAATTGCTTCGATTATAAACAGATAATAGCGGTGGCGGCGCTAGTCTTGGCCCTTGCCGCTTATTTTCGTCCTGGAAACCTTGCATGAAAGCCTCTCGATTCTTTATCGCCACGCTCAAAGAAGCCCCCGCCGATGCGGAAATCGTCAGCCACCAGCTGATGGTCAGATCCGGCATGATCCGGCGCGCGGCCGGTGGCATTTACAGCTACATGCCGATAGGCCTGCGCTCGATCCGAAAGGTGGAGGCGATCGTGCGCGACGAGATGAACCGGGCCGGTGCGATCGAACTGCTGATGCCGGCGGTGCAGCCCGGCGAACTATGGCAGGAATCAGGCCGCTGGGAACAATACGGGCCCGAACTGCTGCGTCTCAAAGACCGGAATGACCGCGATTTCGTCGTCGGGCCGACGCACGAGGAGGTGGTTACCGATATCGCGCGCCGCGAGATCAAGAGCTACCGCCAACTGCCGGTCAATTTTTATCAGATTCAGACGAAATTTCGCGACGAAATCCGGCCGCGCTTCGGTGTGATGCGAGGGCGTGAGTTCATTATGAAAGACGCCTATTCGTTCGATAAGGATGCGGCCGGCCTGCAGGTTTCCTACCAAAAAATGTATGACGCCTACGTGCGGATCTTCACCCGGCTGGGCCTGCATTTCCGCGCCGTGGCCGCCGATAACGGCTCGATCGGCGGATCGGGCTCGCACGAATTCCACGTGATTGCGGAAACGGGCGAGGACGACATTGCCTATTGTGCCGACTCCAGCTATGCCGCCAACGTCGAGCAGGCCGAGGCGCTGCCGCTGCTGGCCGGCCGCGCTGCGCCGGCCGAGGCGCTGCACAAGACGCCCACGCCGGGCAAGGCCAAGTGCGAGGCGGTGGCCGAGCTGTTGGGCATTCCGCTGCAACGCACCGTCAAGTCGATCGTGCTTGCGGTCGATCGTGACGATGGCAAGGACATCTGGCTGCTGTTGCTGCGCGGCGATCATGCTCTCAACGAAGTCAAGGCCAGCAAGTTGCCGGGTTTGGCTGGATTCCGCTTTGCCACGGAAGCCGAGATCGTCGAGTGGTTCGGCACGCCCCCGGGCTATCTGGGGCCGATCCAGACCAAGCGGCCGGTCAAGCTCGTGGTCGACCGCACGGTAGCGAACATGAGCGATTTCGTCTGCGGGGCCAACGAGGTGGATTTCCACTACACCGGCGTGAATTGGGGCCGCGACCTGCCCGAGCCCGAGGTGGCTGATTTGCGCAACGTGGTGCCGGGTGATCCCTCGCCCGACGGCCGGGGCGTGTTGAGCATGTGCCGCGGCATCGAGGTCGGCCATGTATTTCAACTGGGCACCAAATACTCCGACGCGATGAACGCGACTTTCCTCGGCGAAAACGGCAAGCCGCAGCCGATCGTGATGGGCTGCTACGGCATCGGCGTCACGCGTATTCTCGGCGCGGCGATCGAGCAGAATTTCGACGACCGGGGCATCATCTGGCCGGAGTCGATCGCACCGTTCGAAGTGGTGCTGTGCCCGATGGGATACGACCGCAGCGAGACTGTGCGCGCCCAGACCGATCGCCTGTACGAGTCTCTGCTGGCCGAAGATATCGACGTCATCCTCGATGATCGCGGCGAGCGCCCGGGCGTCATGTTCGCCGACTGGGAGCTGATCGGGGTGCCGCATCGGCTGGTGATCGGCGAGCGCGGCCTGAAAGAGGGCAAGATCGAATACCAGGGCCGCCGCGATCCCCAGGCGGAATTGTTGACGATCGAGCAGGTGGTGTCGGTGGTGACCGGCAAGATCCGCGCGGCCAAGGCGGTGTGACGCCGTTATCGGCGCCTTACCCGCCGACGCGAGCGTGCGTTCGCGGGTGGGCGCCCGTCAGCTCAGGGCGCGGATCGTCGGCAGGTTGCGCCAATAGCCCTTGGCATCCATCCCGCACCCGAACACATAGCGGTCCGGCACGGTGAACCCGCAGAAATCGGGGTGAATCGGCTTCGGCTTGTTAAGTACTTTCTCGCAGAGCACCGCACAGTAGAACGCCGTGGCACCCATGTCCAGGATGCGCTCGCGAATGGCCGCCATGGTGGCGCCTTCGTCGAGGATATCGTCCAGCACCAGCACGGCGCGGCCGCGCACCGATTCGCGCGGCGCCACGCGCCATTGCATCGCTCCGCCCGTGGTGGTGTTGTTGTAGCGGCTCAAGTGAATGTAGTCGAACTCAAGCGGGAAATCGAGTCTCGGCAAGAGCATGCCGGTGAATACCACGGCGCCGCCCATGACCGACAACACCAGCGGAAACTCTTCACCCATGGCGCTTTTGATGGCGTTTGCCATGCGCTCGACCGAGGTCAAGACCTCCCCGGCGGTAACGATTTCTTCAGAGTTGCGAAAAATGTCCTGAGCTTCGTCTCGGTTCATTGGGGGCGGGCGTGAGTTGTGGGAGGATGTCCTAGCGCATGCCGGGCAGCATGCCTTTCATGCCCCGCATCATTTTCATCATACCGCCACCCTTGAGTTTTTTCATCATGCCGCGCATTTGCTCGTATTGCCCCAGCATGCGGTTGACGTCCTGAACCTGAACGCCGGCGCCTGCCGCAATACGCCGTTTGCGGCTGGCCTTGATGATTTCCGGCTTGGCCCGCTCGGCGGGCGTCATGGCATTGATGATGCCCTCCATGCGGCGCACCTGCTTCTCGGCCTGATCCATATTGGCCTGACTTGCCGCAGCCTGATATTGTGCCGGCAGCTTGTCCATCAGATTGGACAGGCCGCCCATTTTCTTCATTTGGGAGATCTGGGATTTGAAATCGTTCAGATCGAAGTCGCCGCCTTTTTTGACTTTCTCGGCGAGCTTCTGTGCGACTTGAACGTCAACCCCCTTTTGCGCGCCCTCGACCAGGGCAAGGATGTCGCCCATACCGAGAATCCGGCTGGCCATGCGCGCCGGATAAAACACTTCGAGACCGTCGAGCTTCTCGCCAACGCCGACGAATTTGACCGGCTTGCCGGTCACGTGGCGCACCGACAGCGCCGCGCCGCCCCGGGCGTCACCGTCGAGCTTGGTCAGCACCACGCCCGTCAGCGGCAGCGCTTCGTTGAAGGCGCGTGCGGTATTCACCGCATCCTGGCCGAGCATCGCATCGACCACAAAAAGCGTTTCGATCGGCTTGAGCGCGGCGTGCAGCGCGCTGATCTCCTGCATCATCGCCTCGTCGATGCCAAGCCGGCCGGCAGTGTCGACCAACACGACATCATGGAAATGCTTCTTGGCCCAGTCGACGGCGGCCAATGCGATATCGACGGGCTTCTGATCGGGCTCGGACGGGAAGAAATCGGCGCCGACCTGCTCCGTGACCGTCTTGAGCTGCGCGATGGCAGCCGGGCGATAAACGTCGCACGAAACGGTCAGCACCTTCTTTTTCTGCTCGCGCAGCAGCCTGGCCAGCTTGCCGACGGTGGTGGTCTTGCCCGCACCCTGCAAGCCCGCCATCAGGATGATCGCCGGCGGTTGGGTCGCGAAATTGAGTTCGGCAGCCTTGCCTTCGTAATCTCCGCCCATGATGGCGGTGAGCTCGCGCTGCACCACGCCCACCAGTGCCTGCCCGGGCGAGAGGCTGGCGAGCACTTCCTCGCCGAGCGCTTTTTCCTTGACCTTTGCGATAAATTCGCGCACCACGGGCAGTGCGACGTCCGCCTCGAGCAATGCCAGCCGTACTTCGCGCAGCATCTCCTGCGTATTGGCTTCGGTCAGGCGGGCCTCGCCGCGCAACGTCTTGACGACGCGCGCCATCCGTTGGGTAAGATTGTCGAGCATGAAAAGTTCCTGTGTCCCGGGCGCGGCCACGAAGGCCTAGTGTAAACTCCGAATATGGCTATTTTACTGTATGCGTTGACGGCGGTTCTGTATGGCGGCCTCGCGCTCGTCTCGTGGCACCGCTATTGCCGCGAGGCGGCGTCGACTGGCGGCGGAACCCTCACGCGCGGCGCGAACTCCAGTGCCGACGGCGTGATCCGCACCGCGTTGCTGGCCGCGCTGGTGACCCACGGCGTGCTGCTGCACCAAACGATTTTCCGTGCCGACAGCATGCATTTTGGCTTCGCCTATGCGTTATCGGCAATGCTCTGGTTATCCGCCGGCATTTACTGGATCGAGAGTTACTTCTTCCGCATCGACAGCGTGCG
>JAGXBI010000359.1 GCA_018971155.1 Burkholderiales bacterium | reverse complement strand
GGCGTGCGGCGCCTTGTACCACTTGGTCGCGCCCGGCGTGGCGAACACCGCGGGCGTGCCGGCGCCGAGCCCGATGTCCAGCCGCAGGTCGTCGCCGCCGGCAATTCCCCCCGGCGGATGCACGAGCACCGTATGGCATATGCCGGGGCCTTCCGGGTAGAGCGCCTTTTGCACCACCAGCGGGCCGCGGTGATGCCGCCGCGCCAATACCGTGCTGGCGCCGCGGCGCTCGTAGTCGAGTTGGAGGTGGGCCTGCCAGCCCGGGCTGGCGGATGGCTCGACGGCAGTCCAGCCGTCGGGTAAATCATGTCGGTCGTTATGCATCGAGGGGGGGGTGCGCGCGCGATGCGCCGAATGTAGCACGCTCACACGGCGACCAGTTCCCGCACGCCGTGCTGCTCCATGTCGACGCCCAGCCCGCTGGCGACGATGGTGCCGCGACTCATGACGCCGTAATGATCGGCCAGCGCGCGGGCGAAATCGTAGTATTGCTCGACCAGCAGCACCGTCAAGCCGAACTCGTCGACCAGTTGGCGCAGCGTCACGCCGATCTGCTTGATGATGGAAGGCTGGATGCCTTCGGTCGGCTCGTCCAGAATCAGCACCCGTGGTTTGCTCATCAAGGCTCGGCCGATCGCCAGTTGTTGCTGCTGCCCGCCCGAGAGATCGCCGCCGCGCCGCGCGCGCATGTCACGCAACACCGGGAACAGCGCATAGATGTGCTCGGGCACGCCCTTGGCCGCTTCGGCTGCCGGCAAGCTGGCCGCGCCGATCAGCAGGTTCTCCTCGACCGTCAGGCGCGGGAAAATCTCGCGCCCCTGCGGCACGTAAGCCAGGCCGCTGGCTACGCGTGCGTATGGCGCAAGATGATTCAGCGGCTGGTTCTGCCACAGAATTTCACCGGTGCGGATCGGCACGGTTCCCATCAGGCATTTGAGCAAGGTCGTCTTGCCCACGCCGTTGCGGCCCAGCAGCACCGTCAGCTGCTTCTCGGGCACTTGCAGATTGACCTCACGGAGGATGTGGCTGCCGCCGTAATATTGGTTGACGCCCTTGATTTCCAGCATGATTGCTAGCGTCCAAGATAAGATTCGATCACCCGCTCGTCGCGCTGCACCGCGTCGAGCGTACCCTCGGCCAGCACCCGGCCCTGCGCCATCACGGTCACCCGCCCGGTGTCGCCTGCCAGCGATGCGACGAACGACATGTCATGCTCCACGACCAACATCGAGCAATGGCCGCGCAGCGCCTGCAGCAGCCTCGCCAACTGCACCGTCTCTTCGTCGGTCATGCCCGCGGCCGGCTCGTCGAGCAGCAGCAACTGCGGCTGCTGCATCAGCAGCATGCCGATTTCCAGCCGCTGTTTCTGACCGTGCGAGAGCGTGCCGGCACGGCGTCCCGCTTGCCGTTCCAGATCGATCAGCGACAACGTCTGCTCGATGCGCTCGCGCGTGCGGCGATCGAGCCCGGCATGAAAGGCGGCAAACCAGCGCTTGTCGTTGTCGCACGCAAGTTCGAGATTTTCCCAAACGGTATGCTGCTCGAACACGGTTGGTTTCTGGAATTTGCGGCCGACGCCGGCGTGCGCGATGGCCGGTTCATCGAGCCGGGTCAGATCGATGGTCTGGCCGAGAAACGCCTGTCCGCTGTCGGGCCGCGTCTTGCCGGTGATGACGTCCATCATGGTGGTCTTGCCGGCGCCGTTCGGGCCGATCACACAGCGCAGCTCGCCCGGCTTGAGCGAGAGTGACAGATCGTTGAGCGCGCGAAACCCGTCGAAGCTCACGCTGATATTCTCGAGGTACAGGATCAGCCCGTGCGAGATATCGATCTGGCCCGGCACCAGCAAGTGATCCAGTCCGGTGATGCTGCCGCTCACGCTGATGCCTTCGGTGTCGCGAGTCAGCCGATTCATGCTTCGTCTCCCGTGCGGGGCTTCCTGGCCAGGCCGCGCAGCAATCCCATGACACCGTGCGGCAGCAGCAGCGGCACCAGCACGAACATGGCGCCCAGAAAAAATAGCCAATACTCCGCGAAGTAGGCCGTGAAGACGCTCTTCGCCCCATTGACCAGGAAGGCGCCGAGCACCGCGCCCAGCAGGCTGCCACGCCCGCCGATGGCAACCCAGATGGCCATTTCGATCGAGTTGACCGGCGACATCTCGCTCGGATTGATGATGCCGACCTGCGGCACGTAAAGCGCGCCGGCGATGCCGCACAGTACCGCCGAGAAGGTCCACACGAACAGCTTGTAGCCCAGCGGCCGATAACCAAGGAACATCGCGCGCGATTCGGCGTCGCGCATCGCCGTGACCACCCGCCCGAACTTCGAGATGACGAGCGCGCGGCACACCAGCAAGGCCAGCACCAGCACCAGGAAGGTCACCAGGAACAGCGCCGTGCGGGTGCCCGGCGCGACGATCGAAAACCCCAGCAGGCGCTTGAAATCGGTGAAGCCGTTGTTGCCGCCGAAGCCGGTCTCGTTGCGATAGAAAAGCAGCATCGCCGCATACGTCATGGCCTGCGTGGTAATCGACAGATACACGCCCTTGACGCGCGAGCGAAAGGCAAAAAAGCCGAACAGCCACGCCAGCACGCCGGGCACCAGTACGATCAGCAGCAAGGTGAAGGCGAAGCTGCCGGTGCCATGCCAGAACCACGGCAGATGCTTCCAGCCGAGGAACACCATGAAGTCCGGCAGGTTGCTGTGGTAGACGCCGTCGCGCCCGATCGCACGCATCAGGTACATGCCCATCGCGTAGCCGCCCAGCGCGAAGAACAGCCCATGGCCCAGGCTGAGGATGCCGCAGTAGCCCCACACCAGGTCCAGCGCCAGTGCGGCGATCGCGTAGCACATGATCTTGCCGATCAGTGTCATGGTGTAGGCGGACAGGTGCAGCGGGTGCGAAGCCGGCAATACCAGCGAGCACAGCGGCACGACGATCAGCACGGTGAGCACCAGCGCGGCCAGCGGTGCGGCCGTGTATTTGGGCAGCAGCCGGGGCCGGTCGGGCACGCCGCCGACGGTGGACGCGGCAGACCCGCGCTGCGGCGACAGGCCGGCGGGCGACACGTCAAAAGAAACGGGGGAATTCATTCAAGCCTCCGCACTGCGCCCTTTGAGAGCGAAAAGTCCTTGGGGACGCTTTTGGATGAACAGCACGATCAGCACCAGCACGGCAATTTTCGCCAGCACCGCGCCCCAGGCCGGCTCGAGCAGCTTGTTGAGCAGCCCCAGTCCGAAAGCGCCGAACACCGTGCCGGCCAACTGGCCGACGCCGCCCAGCACTACCACCAGGAATGAGTCGATGATGTAGCCCTGACCGAGATCCGGCCCGACGTTGCCGATCTGCGACAGCGCGCAGCCACCCAGCCCGGCGATGCCCGCGCCGAGGGCGAACGCGTAGGCGTCCACGCGCCGGGTGCGCACGCCGACGCA
>JAGXBI010000032.1 GCA_018971155.1 Burkholderiales bacterium | reverse complement strand
CCGGCAGATCGCAATTGACCAGCGCGCACAGCGAGGCGCCGCGCGCTTGCCCCAGCAGCAGCGTCGATTGCGGATTGACGTTGACGAAAACTTTCTCGATCACCGCCTGCGCCGGCTGGTGCTCGCGCACAATGGCGCTGACACCGTCGAAGATGGTCTTCAGTCGCAACGGCAGTTCGGCGTCGTGGGGCGTGCGAATCACGCCGCTGGCGACGTATTCGAGCCGGCTGCCCTGCTTGTCGAGCACGCCGAAGCCGGTCACGCGCAAGCCGGGATCGATGCCGAGAATTCTCATAATGGACGCCGTCCGGCGGAAGCAAAGGAATTGGCCCGTATTTTGGCACACCCGCCGAAGGTGGCGGCGGGACGATGTCACGGAATTGTTGTAAATTGCGGGCTGGCTTTTCTACCGCGCTCGGGTCGCACCGCTATGCTCTGGATCAAGGCTTTTCACATTGTTTTCGTCGCCTCGTGGTTTGCCGGATTGTTCTACCTGCCGCGCATCTTCGTCAATCTGGTGATGGAGACCGAGGCTGCCGCCACGCAGCGCCTGCTGACGATGGCCCGCAAGCTCTACCGCTTCATGACGATTCTGGCGATCCCCGCCTTGCTGCTTGGACTGACGCTGTGGCTGTATTACGGTATCGGGCAGGGTCAGGGCTGGCTGCACGCGAAGCTGGGGATTGTCGTACTGCTGATTGCCTACCACCACGTGTGCGGCCGCCTGCTGCGCGACTTCGAGCAGGGGCGCAATCGCCGCTCGCATCGCTGGTTTCGCTGGTTCAACGAATTGCCGGTGCTCGGCCTGATCGCGGCCGTGGTGCTGGTAGTGGTCAAGCCCTTTTAAGCGGATCGGCGCCACACGACAACAATGCATCTGACTGCCTCGGCAAGGAGACCTCGATGACCAAGACCTGTGACTACTTTTTTTCGCCTCAGTCCCCATACGCTTATCTGGGCCACGAGCGCTTCGTCGCCCTGGCTGCGCAATACGGGGTGCAAATCAATCTGAGGCCGTTCGATAGCGGCAAGGTATTCGCCGTTTCGGGCGGTCTGCCGCTCGGGCAGCGAGCGCCGCAGCGGCAGGCCTACCGGTTGATCGAGCTCGCGCGCTGGAGCAAGGCGCTGTCGGTACCGTTGAATCTGCACCCCAAATATTTCCCGGTCTCGGGCGATCCGGCCGCGCGCCTGATCATTGCCGCGCAATTCGCGCACGGCACGGAGCGCGCGCTGGCGCTGACCGGCGCGGTGATGCGCGCGGTATGGGCTGATGAGCGCAATATCGCCGACGACGCGACTCTGGTCGCCCTGGCCCAGCAATTCGACATGGACGGACCGGCGCTGCTCCGGGCAGCCGCGGGCGCCAGCGTACAGTCGACCTACGATCAATACACGCAGGAAGCGATTTCGGCCAACGTGTTCGGCATGCCGTGGTACCGCTTTCGCGACGAGCCTTTCTGGGGGCAGGACCGCTTGCAGTTTCTCGAGCAGGCATTCGCCGGCGCCGCGTAACGCCGTCGGCCGCGCGGCCCTGGGCCGCGCAACGGGATTTGCGGATTGCGTATCGAGGAGGCTGGCATGCGGATCAACGATATCGTGCGAATCGGACCGGTCATTCCGGTATTGCAGTTCGACAGCGTCGAGCAGGGCGAGAGCGTCGCGCAGGCACTGCTCGACGGTGGCGTGCGGGTCCTCGAAGTCACCTTGCGTACGCCGGCGGCCATGGCCGTCATCGAGCGGGTGGCTCGCTTGTCCGACCAGGTGGTGGTCGGCGTCGGCACGCTGACGCGTCCCGAGCAATTTGCGATGGCGGTCTCGGCTGGCGCGCGATTCGGCGTCTCGCCCGGCTTCACGTCCGCGCTGGGCGAAGCCGCGCAAGCAGCTGGATTGCCGCTGCTTCCTGGCGTGGCGACGCCCTCGGAGATCCTTGCGGCGCAGGCGGCCGGCTACGACATCGTCAAATTTTTCCCGGCCGAGCCCGCCGGCGGCGTACCGATGCTCAAGGCGCTGCATGGCCCATTTGCCGATTTGCTGTTCTGTCCAACCGGAGGCATTACCGCCGAGAGCGCGCCGTCCTATCTGGCGTTGCCCAACGTGGTGTGCGTCGGCGGCTCGTGGCTCACCCCCAAGGCGGTGGTCGATCGCCGTGATTGGGCCGCCATCACCCGGCTCGCGCAGGCGGCGGCCGCATTGCGCCCCGCGTAGCACCCTGCATAGCGCCGCGAGCGTTTGCCTGCGCTGTCCTGCGCGTACAATACGGCTTTACCTTCCCAGGCCGGTGCCCAGGCGCCGGCCGCTTCGTTATGTCCTCATTCGAATTTTTCGCGCCGTGCCCGCGTGGGCTGGAAGAAGCACTGGCCGCCGAACTGCATGAGCTGGGCCATGTGGCCCCGCTGGCCGTCGGCGCGCAGGTGCCTGGCGGCGTGCATTTCGCCGGTTCGTGGGCGGCCGGCATGGCCGCCAACCTTCACTCCCGCATCGCCAGCCGTGTGCTGTTGCGCATCGCGCAACGTGCCTATCGCAGCGAACAGGATATCTATGCGCTGGCGATGGAGCAGCGTTGGGAAGACTGGTTTTCAGCGCGGCAAACGCTGCGCGTCGACGTGACCGCCATCAAGGCGCCGCTCAAGAGCCTCGAGTTCGTCACGCTGCGCATCAAGGACGCCATTTGCGATCGTCTGCGCGACAAAACCGGCGCGCGGCCAAGCATCGATACCGCGCAACCCGATGTGCGTGCATTCGCATTTCTGAGCGCTCAACAGGCGACGCTGTACCTGGATACGTCCGGCGATGCACTGTTCAAGCGCGGCTGGCGTCTGGACAAGGGCGCTGCGCCATTGCGCGAAAATCTCGCGGCGGGCATTTTGCGTCTGGCCGGCTGGCGTCATGGCATGGAGCCGGCGGTGCCGCTGTACGACCCAATGTGCGGCAGCGGCACCTTTCTCGCCGAAGCCGCGCAAATCTCTCTGGGCGTGCCGGCCGGCGTGATGCGCCGCTTCGGTTTCGAGCGCCTGCAGGGATACGACATCAATGCCTGGCAGGGGCTCAAGCAACAGGCGCTCGACGCCCAGCAGGCCGCACGCGCTCATGGCGCGCCGCTGCCAATTTACGGCAGCGATATTTCCGGCGACATGCTGATCAAGGCGCGCCTGAATTTCGAGCGCGCTGGATTGCCGCCTCTGTCGCTCAAGCAGATCGATGCGCGCGCAATGGTGCCGCCGTGCGCCGAGGCCGGCATCATCGTGACCAACCCGCCGTATGGCGAACGCCTGGAAGTCCGGGGACGAGGGGCGGGGCGCCGTGACGATGACGGGGCAGACCTGGACGACGAGTACGGTGATTCAGGGTTTCGCCGGGCCCGGCCGGACAATGTCGACGCCGAATTTTTCCAGGCGTTCGGCAATGCGCTCAAGCAGCGCTTCGCCGGCTGGACCGTGCATGTGCTGACGGCCGACATGCGGCTGCCGGGCCAGATGCGTTTGCGCGAGGCGCGCCGCACGCCGCTGTTCAACGGCGCCATCGAGTGCCGGTTGTTCCGCTTCGACATGATTGCCGGCGCGGTGCGCAAGCGACCCGCCCCGGGCTCTAGCGATCCAGCGCCAGAAAGCGCTTGACGATGCCGTGCGAGTAGACGCTCGCGACGTTTTTCAGGAACGGTGGGAAATCGACATGGGCCTGGTCGTTGGCGTTGTCCGACACCGTGCGCATCACCGCGAATCGCACGCCATACTCGTAACACACCTGGGCGACCGCGGCGCCTTCCATCTCCACCGCCAGCGCATCGGGCGCCGCCGCAAGCAATGCCGCGGCGCGCGCATGGCTGCTGATGAACTGATCGCCGCTGAGCACCAGACCGGCATGCACGCGTGGCGCGTCGATCCGAAAATGCCGCAGCGTTGCCGCGTCGATCCGGCTCGGTAACTGCTCCGTCAGGAACGCGCCTGCGGCCTCGACCAGTTGCGCACTGAGTTGCGGATCGGCATCGAAGCGACTCTTGCCCAGCAACGGCACTTCGTGCCGCGGAAATAGCGGTTGCGCGTCGAGGTCGTGCTGCATCAACGCGCTGGCTACCACCACATCGCCCACCGGCAGGCCCGGGGCGATACCGCCGGCCAGGCCGGTGAACAGCAGGCGATCGGTCTTGAACTCATGGATCAGCGCGGTGGCAGTGGCCGCCGCTGCGACCTTGCCCAGTCGCGCCAGTACGATCACGCATGCGTGTCCATCGAGGGTGCCGGCGTAATAGTCGCGCATGCCGATGCGTGCGATGCGCGCGCCGGGCTCCATATCCCGCAGGAGCTCGGCAATTTCCTCATGCATGGCGGCAACGATGCCCAGGGTCATGGCAGGTGTTCCAAACAGTTATTCAATGGCCTTGACCATCTCTTCGACGACCTTCTTGGCATCGCCGAAAACCATCATGGTCTTGTCCATGTAAAACAGCTCGTTGTCGAGTCCGGCGTAGCCGGCGGCCATCGAGCGCTTGTTGACGATGACCGTCTTGGCCTTGTACGCCTCCAGGATCGGCATGCCGGCAATCGGCGAGCCCGGATCGTTCTTGGCTGCCGGATTGACCACGTCGTTGGCCCCCAGCACCAGCACCACGTCGGTCTGCCCGAACTCGCCGTTGATGTCCTCCATCTCGAACACCTGGTCGTACGGCACTTCCGCCTCGGCCAGCAACACGTTCATATGCCCCGGCATGCGCCCGGCCACCGGGTGAATCGCATAGCGAACATTGATGCCGTGCTCGGTGAGCTTTTCGGTCAGCTCCTTGAGCGCGTGCTGCGCGCGCGCCACCGCCAGCCCGTAGCCGGGAACGATCACCACCGACTCGGCGTTGCTCATCAGGAACGCCGCGTCGTCGGGCGAGCCGGACTTGACCGGGCGCTGTTCCTGTTGCCCCTTCGCGCCGGCCGTGGCGGTCGCGCCGAAGCCTCCCAGCAGCACGTTGAAGAACGAGCGGTTCATGGCCCGGCACATGATGTACGAGAGAATCGCCCCGGAACTGCCGACCAGCGAGCCGGCGATGATCAGCATCGGATTGTTCAGCGAGAAGCCGATGCCCGCGGCGGCCCAGCCCGAATACGAGTTCAGCATCGACACCACCACCGGCATGTCGGCCCCGCCGATCGGGATGATGATCAGCACGCCCAGCGCGAAGGCGATTGCCGTCATCAGCAGGAACGGCAGCCAGCTTTGCGACAGAAAGAAAATCAGGCCGAAGCCCACCATCGCCAGCGCCAGCATCAGGTTGATCAGGTGTTGGCCCGGATAGACCACCGGCGCGCCCTGAAACAGGCGGAATTTGTATTTGCCCGAGAGCTTGCCGAAGGCGATCACCGAACCCGAGAATGTGATGGCGCCGACGAAGGTGCCGATGAACAGCTCCAGCCGGTTACCCAGCGGCAACGCGAAATCACCCGGCGGCGCGATGCCGAAGGCGCTGGGCTCGGACACCGCCGCGATCGCGATACATACTGCGGCCAGGCCGATCAGCGAGTGCATTGCCGCCACCAGCTCGGGCATCTTCGTCATCTCGACGCGCCGCGCGATGACCGCGCCGATGGTGCCGCCCACCACCAGTCCGATGGCGATCAGGCCGATGCCCGAGACGCCGCCGCCGGCCATGCGCCGCAGTTCGTAGATCAGTGCTACTGTGGTCAGGGCGGCGATGAGCATGCCCGCCATGCCAAACAGGTTGCCCCGTCGCGCGGTCTTGGGGCTCGAGAGTCCCTTGAGCGCCTGGATGAAGCAGATCGATGCCAGCAGGTACAGCAACGTGACCAGATTCATGCTCATGACTGCCCCCCGGCTTGTTCGCTTTTCTTCGGTTCTTTCTTCTTGAACATTTCCAGCATGCGCTGGGTGACCAGGAAGCCCCCGAACACGTTGACCGCGGCCAGCGTCACCGCCAGCACGCCCATCACCTTGCCGATGCCGCCGTTGGTGAGCCCCGCGGCGAGCATTGCGCCGACGATGATGATCGCCGAAATGGCATTGGTCACCGCCATGAGCGGCGTATGCAGAGCCGGCGTGACGTTCCAAACCACGTGATAGCCGACGTAGACCGCCAGCACGAAGATGATCAGGTTGATAACCGTATGGTTGACGAGTTCCATGTTGTCCTCGGCTGCGATTCAGGAGTTTTGACGCAACACCTGTCCGTCCCTGCACATCAGGCAGGCGGCGACGATGTCATCGTTCATGTCGATGGCCAACTGACCTTCCTTGTTGATCAGCAGCTTGAGGAAGTCCAGCACGTTGCGGGCATACAGGGCCGAGGCGTCGGCGCTGAGCATGCCCGGCAGGTTGGTGTGCCCCACCAGCGACACGCCATGCTTGACGACGATCCGGTCGGGTTCGGTCAGCGGGCAGTTGCCGCCGCCGTTGGCCCCGCGACCCGCAGCCAGATCGACTACCACCGAGCCGGGCTTCATCGCCTTGACGGTATC
The DNA here is from genome assembly GCA_018971155.1 of Burkholderiales bacterium. Taxonomy (GTDB): domain Bacteria; phylum Pseudomonadota; class Gammaproteobacteria; order Burkholderiales; family Burkholderiaceae; genus Pandoraea. The sequence continues at coordinate 10,859 of JAGXBI010000032.1, read as the reverse complement.
CTCCGAGAGCAGCATCGGTGCCGGGCGTCCCGGAATGAGAGCGGTGGTGATCACGATGTCGGCCTGGCGGGCGCGCTCGTGCACCAGCTCGGCCTGCCGCTTGATCCAGTCGGGCGGCATCGGGCGCGCGTAGCCGCCCACGCCCTGGGCAATCTCGCGCTCCTCGTCGGTCAGAAGAGGCACGTCGAGAAACTTGGCGCCCAGCGATTCGATCTGTTCCTTGACGGCCGGGCGCACGTCGGAGGCCTCGATCACCGCCCCCAGCCGCTTGGCGGTGGCGATCGCCTGCAGGCCCGCCACCCCGGCGCCCAGAATCAGCACGCGCGCGGCCTTGACGGTGCCGGCCGCGGTCATCAACATCGGCATGAAGCGCTGATACACGTTGGCCGCGACCATCACCGCCTTGTAGCCGGCGATATTCGCCTGCGAGGAGAGCACGTCCATGCTCTGCGCGCGCGTGGTGCGCGGCGCGGCCTCCAGCGCGAAGGCCGTGAGATTGGCAGCGGCCAGCTGGGCATTGTTCTCGCTGTCGAACGGATTGAGCATGCCGATGAGCACGGTGCCGGCGCGCAGCTGGGCGAGCTCCGCCGTGACCGGCGTGCGTACCTTGAGCAGGATGTCGGCACCCAACACCGCGGCGGTGTCGCCAATGCGCGCTCCGGCCGCTTCGTAGAGCGCGTCCGGCACGCTCGCGCCGAGCCCGGCGTCATGTTCGACTGTCACTTGATGGCCGCCTGCCACCAGCTTCTTGACGGTCTCGGGCGTGCCCGCGACGCGCGTCTCGCCCGGCCAGCGTTCCAACGGTATGCCGATATGCATCTCCACTCCTTCCCTGTTTTAGATGTGTGCGTCCGGCGTGATGAGCGTGCCGGGGCCACTTGGTTTGATCATTCGAGGGTCTTGCATAAAACGCAGCGGCTAGCTTACCCGAATATAAGAATGGTGAATATTCGTAAGCTGGCTATATCGATATTACCGGCAAGCGCAGTCGGGTTTATGTCAAGAACGGGACGCCGCAGCCATTCGGCGGCGTTTCCGTCCAAACGGTAGAATAGCGGCTTGCTACGGAATCCCCCATGACACAACGCTGGAAACCCCATGTCACCGTAGCGGCCGTGATTGAACGGGACGGCCGCTTTCTGCTGGTCGAGGAACAGACGCCCGACGGCCTTCAACTGAATCAGCCGGCTGGCCACCTCGAATCGGGCGAGTCGCTGTTGCAGGCCGTGGTGCGCGAGACTCGCGAGGAAACCGCACGAACGTTCGAGCCCGAGGCGCTGCTGGGCATTTATCAGGCGCGCGGCAACACGCCACAGAATCAGGAGGTCACTTACCTGCGCTTTGCCTTTGTCGGCCGGGTGGGCGATCCGCTGGCCGGCCAGGCGCTCGATGACGGCATCGTGCGCACGCTGTGGGCCACACCCGAGCAAATCCGGGCGGAGCGGGCGCGCCATCGCAGTCCGCTGCTGATGCAGTGCGTCGACGATTATCTGCGAGGCCAGCGTTATCCGCTCGAACTGATTTATACCCATGCCGCGCCCGCCGCCGCACCGGAGGGCACATGAGCCGGCAGCGCGTGGTGGTCGGCATGTCGGGCGGGGTCGACTCGTCGGTGACGGCCTGGCTGCTCAAGGAGCAGGGTTACGACGTGGTCGGCCTGTTCATGAAGAACTGGGAGGACGACGATGACGGCGAGTACTGCTCGACCCGGCAGGACTGGATCGACGTCGTCTCGGTGGCGGATCTGATCGGCATCGACGTCGAAGCGGTCAATTTCGCCGCCGAATACAAGGATCGCGTGTTCGCCGAATTCCTGCGCGAGTATTCGGCAGGACGCACGCCCAACCCGGACGTGCTGTGCAATGCCGAGATCAAATTCAAGGCGTTCCTCGACCATGCGGTGGCGCTGGGCGCCGAGTCGATCGCGACCGGTCACTACGCCCGCGTGCGTGAGCGCGACGGGCGGTTCGAGCTGCTCAAGGCCAGGGATTCGAGCAAGGATCAGAGCTATTTCCTGCATCGGCTCAACCAGGCGCAGTTATCGCGCACGATGTTTCCGCTCGGCGAGATACCCAAGACCGAGGTGCGGGAGATCGCCGCACGCATCGGCCTGCCCAACGCAAAGAAAAAGGACTCGACGGGCATCTGCTTCATCGGCGAGCGGCCGTTTCGGGAGTTTCTGAATCGCTATTTGCCGACCCGGCCCGGACCGATGAAAACACCGGATGGCAGGGTCGTCGGCGAGCATATCGGCCTGGCTTTCTACACGCTCGGGCAGCGCAAGGGAATCGGCCTGGGCGGCAGCCGCGATGGCTCGGGCGAGCCCTGGTTCGTGGCGCGCAAGGACATGGGCGAAAACACGCTGTATGTGGTGCAGGGGCACGATCACCCCTGGTTGCTGGTGCACACGCTGCAGGCGACCGACCTGTCGTGGGTCGCGGGCGAGCCGCCGCGCGAAGGATGGGCCTGCGCGGCCAAGACGCGCTATCGGCAGGCCGACGCGCCCTGCCTGGTCGCGCGTGCCAGCCAGACGCACCTCGAACTGCATTTCGATGCGCCGCAGTGGGCCGTCACGCCGGGGCAATCGGCAGTGCTATACGACGGCGACGTCTGTCTGGGCGGCGGCATTATCGAGGGCGCGCGGGCTTGATCGCAGTGTACGAATCCCAATAAGAAGGAGACGGGTATGTGGTCCAGGCGTTATCTGGCTTTTTGGGGCGCTGTCATCGTCCTGGCGGCAACCGCCTGGGCGGCGGCGCTGGGACGGTTGAGCTGGCTGTGCGTGGTGATACCGGCGGCGCTCGTGCTGCTCGGCGTGCGGGACATCGGGCAGCCGCGCCACTCGGTGCTGCGCAATTACCCGCTGTGGGGGCACCTGCGGTTCCTGCTCGAATTCATTCGCCCGGAAATTCGCCAGTATTTCGTCGAAGACGATACGGCCGAGACGCCGTTTTCGCGCGCGCAACGCAGCATCGTCTATCAGCGCGCCAAGGGCGAAGTCGACAGCCGTCCGTTCGGCACCGAGCTGGATGTGAAGGTGGCAGGCTACGAGTGGATCAGCCATTCGCTCGCGCCGACCAGGCTGTCGTCGCATGATTTTCGCATCGTGATTGGCGCGGACCGCGCGCAGCCTTACTCGGCGTCGATTTTCAACGTCTCGGCGATGAGTTTCGGCGCGTTGTCCGGCAATGCGATCCAGGCGCTCAATCGCGGCGCCAAGCTCGGCGGCTTCATGCACGATACCGGCGAAGGGTCGATTTCTCCCTATCATCGCGAGCATGGCGGCGATCTGGTTTGGGAGGTGGCGTCGGGATACTTCGGCTGCCGTAACGATGACGGCTCGTTCAATGCCGACAAATTTGCCGAGCAGGCGCGCTCGCCGCAGGTGAAAATGATCGAGGTGAAGCTCTCGCAGGGCGCCAAGCCGGGCCACGGCGGCGTCCTGCCGGCCGCCAAGGTCACGCCCGAGATCGCTGCCACGCGGGGTGTGCCGATGGGCCAGGACTGCATTTCGCCGGCCACCCACTCGGCGTTCTCGACGCCGCTCGAATTGCTGCAGTTCGTGGATCGGCTGCGCACCCTGTCGGGCGGCAAGCCGACCGGTTTCAAGCTTTGCGTCGGGCACCCTTGGGAGTTCTTCGGCATCGTCAAGGCGATGCTCGAGTCCGGCATTCTGCCCGACTTCATCGTGGTCGACGGCGCCGAAGGCGGCACCGGGGCGGCCCCGCTGGAATTTACCGACCATGTCGGCATGCCGCTGCAGGAGGGTCTGCTGCTGGTGCACAACACGCTGGTCGGCACGAATCTGCGCGAGCGCATCAAGGTGGGCGCTTCGGGCAAGATCGTCACGGCTTTCGACATTGCGCGCACGTTGGCGATCGGCGCGGACTGGTGCAATTCGGCGCGCGGCTTCATGTTCGCAATCGGTTGCATTCAATCGCAAAAGTGCCACACGGACCGCTGCCCGACCGGCGTGGCGACCCAGGATCGTCTGCGCCAGCACGCCCTGGTGGTGCCGGACAAGGCCGAACGCGTGCATCAGTTCCATCACCATACGCTGCACGCGCTGCAGGAGCTGATTCAGGCGGCCGGCCTGGCGCATCCGGCCGATTTGCGCGCGCATCACATCGTGCGGCGTATCTCGTCAAACGAAGTGCGCCTGCTCTCGGAGTTGCTTAAATATCTGGCGCCCGGCGATTTGCTGGTCGGCAATTTCCGCTACCAGCTATACGAGAAATATTGGCCGCTGGCCCGCAGCGACAGCTTCAACCTTCAGCCGTCGGCCTGAGAGGCAATAAAAAACCTGCCGGATTCGTCGAATCGGGCAGGTGGCTCGCACATGCGGCGCTCAGCCTTGCGGCGGCTGCGTGTCGACGAACGACTGCCGTTGCGACAGACGTTCGAAATACTTGCCCAAGGCGGGATGGGCAGCACGCCAGTCGATATCGGGCGCGCGCAAATCGAGATAGCCGAGCGCGCAACCGACCGACAGATCCGCCAGACTCAGATGATTGCCGGCGCACCAGGGGCGCTCGCCCAGGCCGTTGGCCATCGCGTGCAGGCTGGTCTCGATCTTGTCGCGCTGGCGATCGAGCCATGCCTGGGAGCGATGCTCGGGTTCGTGGAATTTGCCTTCCAGCCGGATCAGGACGGCCGCGTCGAGCACCCCGTCGGCCAGGGCTTCCCAGCAGCGGACCTCGGCGCGTTCGCGACCCGACGGCGGGATGAGCTTGCCGACCGGCGTGAGGGTATCGAGGTACTCGCAAATCACGCGCGAATCGAACATCGCTTCGCCGTCTTCCATGATCAGGCAGGGTATCTTGCCGAGCGGATTGGCGTCCCGGACGTGCGAGTCGGGCGCCCACGGATCTTCCAGCACGAGTTGGTAGTCGATTTTCTTTTCCGCCATGACGATACGCACTTTACGAACGTACGGGCTGGTCAGCGAGCCGAGTAACTTCATGGGGTTCCTTAGAAAATAACTGGAGCCGAGTATACCGTGCAGTTTGCCGCGAATGCGTCCGACTGTGGTACCGGAGAAACACCGAGAGGGTAACTCCCAACTTGGGGTTGACAGGCCTGGCACGGCCGCGCGGTAGGCCGGCCGGGGATGGTAAAATTCTGCTTTTCCGGGTGCGGCATGACCGTGCCCCCTTTTCCCCGCCTGATCTATTCGTTCTCCGCCATGTCCGACGATGCACTTTTCGCGCTCAATGCGCTTTCCCCGCTCGATGGCCGCTACGCCGCCAAGACCGACGCGCTGCGCCCCTGGTTGTCTGAAGCCGCTTTCATGCGCCATCGCGTCATGGTCGAAATCCATTGGCTGATTGCGCTGTCGCACGCCGGCTTGCCGGAAATCGCGCCGTTTTCGCCGGCTGGCGAGAAATTCCTGTTGGCGCTGGTCGAGCGCTTTGCCACCGCCGATGCGGCGCGCATCAAGGAAATCGAGCGCGTCACCAACCATGACGTGAAGGCGGTCGAATACTGGCTCAAGGAGCAAGTCAAAGGCCAGCCGGAGCTGGAAGCGGCGAGCGAGTTCATTCACTTCGCCTGCACCTCGGAGGACATCAATAACACGTCGCATGGCCTGATGCTCAAGGGCGCGCGCCAGCAGGCGCTGTTGCCGGCGCTCGAGGCGCTGCATCAGCGGCTGGTGGCGCTGGCCCACGAATACGCGGACCAGCCGATGCTCTCGCGCACGCACGGGCAGCCGGCGAGCCCGACTACCCTCGGCAAGGAATTCGCCAATGTCGCCATGCGTTTGCAACGGGCGATCGAGCGCGTCGCGGCGGTGCCGTTGCTGGCCAAGATGAACGGCGCGGTGGGTAACTACAACGCGCACCTGTCGGCTTACCCCGAACTCGACTGGGAGAGTTTCTCGCGTCGCGTGATCGAGGAGCGGCTGGGCCTGAGCTTCAACCCGTACACGATCCAGATCGAGCCGCACGACTACATGGCTGAACTGTTCGATGCCGTGGCGCGTGCCAATACGGTACTGCTCGATCTGAATCGCGACGTGTGGGGCTATATTTCCCTCGGGTATTTCAAGCAAAAAACCAAGGCGGGCGAAATTGGCTCGTCGACCATGCCGCACAAGGTCAATCCGATCGACTTCGAGAACTCCGAAGGCAATCTGGGCTTGGCCAACGCGATGCTGCGCCATTTGGCCGACAAGCTGCCCGTGTCTCGCTGGCAGCGCGACCTGACCGACTCGACGGTGCTGCGCAATATCGGCGTGGCCTTGGGCTACGGCCTGCTGGCTTACGACGCGTGCCTGCGCGGGCTGGGCAAGCTCGAGCTCAATCCGCAGCGACTGAACGACGATCTCGACGCGTGCTGGGAAGTGCTGGCCGAACCGGTGCAGACCGTCATGCGGCGCTACGGCGTGCCCAACCCGTATGAACAACTCAAGGATTTGACGCGCGGCAAGGGCATTACCCGCGAGGCGCTGCACGCCTTCATCGGGCAACTGGCGATTCCCGACGACGCGAAGGCCCGCCTGCTGGCCATGACGCCGTCGAGTTATGTCGGCAAGGCCATCGAGTTGGCAAAACGCGTGGCCTGAGTCGGAGGCGCGCCTGCGACTGCTCGGATCTGGCGGTGGCCGGCGCGACCACGAGGGGCGTCTGCCAGCCTGACGCGGGGCCGAGAGGCGTTGGGACGACCTGGCGTCGACAGGCGCCGGTGTCACATGCTGCTGGTACCATGCCGATAGCCGCTGGACCACAGTGAGTTCCGGGGCCGTCGCGACCGGCGGCACGGTGCGCACCGTACAGCGATCCTGGCGACGGACGTCATCGTCGATGGCGACTGTTGGAAGCTACCTTGAGAGAGCACGCATCTTGCCGAACCCTTCATCGTCCGATCGAGATCCGCAAGGCAACCCATACAAAACCAATCGAGGGTTGGCCCGAGCATGGCGGGCGTTGCTGCACTCGTACAGCGGCATCCGCTACGCCATTCTCGAGGAGAGTGCGTTTCGCCAGGAGCTGACCCTGGCGGCGATCCTGATTCCTGTCGCCGCGATAGTTCCAGTCAGCGCGGTGGAGCGCCTGCTGCTGATCGGCTCGGTGCTGCTGGTGTTGATCGTCGAATTGCTGAATTCGAGCGTCGAAGCCGCGATCGACCGGATTTCGCTCGAAAAGCATGAACTGTCCAAGCGGGCCAAGGATTTCGGCAGTGCCGCCGTTCTCATGGCCCTGTGCCTGTGCGGACTGACCTGGCTGTTGCTGGTCGGCCCGCTGTTGCTTGCGCGTCTGGGCTGACCGATGCCATTGCGGCCGGGCGATCGCCCGGCCGGCTCGGCGCCAGCAGGCGCCCTCCTGCCCGTGGCCCGGGAAACGAAAAAGCTCCCGCCGGACGACCTGGCGGGAGCTTTCAGGCGATTGGAGACGGTTCAGTTCAGACTTGCGCGCCGAAGTTCGGATCGTTGCGATCGGACGAGTCGCCACTGTCCTTGCTGCCGCCCTTGACCAGGTCTTCACGCTTGACGCCGAGCCACATGGCCATGGCGGCGGCGACGAACACCGACGAGTAGATCCCGAAGCAGATCCCCACAGTCAGCGCCAGCGAGAAGTAGTGCAGCGTCGGCCCGCCGAAGAAGAACATCGACAGCACCATCATTTGCGTGCTGCCGTGCGTGATGATGGTCCGGGACATCGTGCTGGTGATCGCATGGTCGATGACGTGCGGCACTTCGGTCTTGCGCATCTTGCGGAAGTTTTCCCGAATCCGGTCGAAAATCACCACCGATTCATTGACCGAGTAGCCGAGTACCGCCAGCACGGCCGCCAGTACCGAGAGCGAGAACTCCCACTGGAAGAAGGCGAAAAAGCCCAGGATGATCACCACGTCGTGCAAGTTCGCGATGATGCCGGCAACCGCAAATTTCCACTCGAAGCGAAACGACAGGTAAATGACGATGCCGATCACGACGAACAGCAATGCCAGCAAGCCGTTGATCGCCAGTTCCTTGCCGACCTGCGGACCGACGAATTCAACGCGCTGCAGCTTGGCCGAGGCATCCTGCGCCGACAGCGCCTGGAACACGGCCTGGCTTTGTGCGGAGCTGGTCTCGGTCTTGCCGTTGACGGCCTTCTCGAGCGGCAGGCGGATCATCACGTCGCTGGCAGTGCCGAAACTCTGCACCTGGGCGTCGCCGTAACCCAGTTTGCCGACCGTGTCGCGGATCTGATCGAGATTGGCGGCGTGCCCGTAATTGACTTCCATCACCGTGCCACCGGTGAATTCGATCGACAGGTGCAAGCCCCGGTGAATCAAAAAGAATACCGCGGCGACGAACGTAATGGCCGAGACGATGTTGAAAATCAGGGCGTGCCGCATGAACGGCACGTCTTTTTTGATGCGGAAAAATTCCATGACGTATTCCTCTTGCGCTGGGCGATCGCGTTATTGTTTGGGCGACTCGACGGTGCCGGCGCCGTCCGGGCGCCACACCTGACCGATCGCCAGCGACTTGAGCTTGCGGCGACCGCCGTACCAAAGATTGGCCAGGCCACGCGCAAAAAAGACCGCGGAGAACATCGACGTCAGAATCCCGATGCAGTGCACGATGGCGAATGCGCGCACCGGACCCGAACCAAAGGCCAGCAGGGCCAGGCCGGCGATCAGGGTGGTCGCGTTGGAGTCGAGAATGGTCGCCCAGGCATGTTCGAAGCCGGCGGAGATGGCCTTTTGCGGCCCGGCACCGCCGCGCAGCTCCTCTCGTATGCGCTCGTTGATCAGCACATTGGCGTCAATGGCCATGCCCAGCGTGAACGCGATGGCGGCAATGCCCGGCAGCGTCAGCGTGGCCTGCAGCATCGACAGCACGGCGATCAGCAGGAGCAGATTGACCAGCAGTGCCAGCACCGAGAACATGCCGAACAACATGTAGTAGAGCACCATGAAGACGGCGATGGCGGCCAGCCCGTAGGTAACGGAATGGATCCCTTTCTTGATGTTGTCGGCGCCCAGGCTCGGGCCGATCGTGCGTTCCTCGACGATGTTCATCGGTGCCGCGAGCGAGCCTGCGCGCAACAGCAGCGCGAGGTCGTTGGCCGCCTGGGGCGAACCCATGCCGGTGATCTGGAAGTTCTGGCCGAGTTCGCTGCGAATCGTGGCCACGGTCAGGACTTCGCCTTTGCCGTTTTCGAACAACACGATACCCATCGGCTTGCCGATGTTGTCGCGCGAGACATCGCGCAACACCCGCCCGCCCGCGGAGTCGAGCTTGATGCTGACCGACGGCTGCTGCTGCTCATCGAAGCCGGCCGAGGCACTGGTGATGCGGTCGCCACTGAATATGACCTGGCGTTTGAGGAAAACGGGCGCGCCGTTGCCGTGCAGGAAAAGCTGATCGCCAGGCGGCACGGGCGTGTCGGCGGTCGGATAGCGCGGCGCGTCGGGGTCGGCCAGGCGTGCTTCGAGAGTGGCGGTGCGACCGATGATTTCCTTGGCCTTGGCGGTATCCTGCACGCCCGGCAACTGCACGACGATGCGATCGGCGCCTTCTTGCTGGATGATCGGCTCGGCGACGCCGAGCTCGTTGACCCGGTTATGCAGGGTCAGGATGTTCTGCTTGATGGCCGCTTCCTGCACGGCGCGCCGCGAGGTGTCGCTGAACGCGCCGATCACGTTGTACTTGCCGGCGCCAGCGGGCTGAACGGTGTATTGCAGGTCGGGCAGATGATCGGCCAGCACGTCGCGCGCCTTGTTCGCGGCATTCTCGGAGTCGAGTTGCACCTGGAGCGTGCCGTCGGGCGTGCGACTCACGCCGTCATTGCGGATATCCTTGTCGCGCAACAGCGTTCGCGCATCGCCGGCGATGGCCTCGAGCTTCTTGCTGATGGCCCCGGCCATATCGACCTGCAACAGGAAGTGGACACCGCCGCGCAAGTCCAGGCCGAGATACATCGGCAGCGCGTGCAGCGCGCTCATCCAGTGGGGCGAGGCCGATACCAGGTTCAGGGCCACCACATAGGTCGGATCGCTCGCGTCCGGGTTGAGCGTGCGTGCCAGCAGATCCTTGGCGCGCAATTGCGTGTCGGTATCGTGGAAGCTGATGCGTACGGTCGGATTCAGGTTGCTGCTGTCGAATTCAGCCCCGTCGAACGCAATGTGATTGCTCGTCAGGATACCCTCGGCCCTTTCGAGCAGCGCGGGATCGGCCTTGACCGTGGCCTTGACGCTGAGGATCTGCACGGCCGGCACGTCTCCGAACAGATTGGGCGCAGCGTACAGCAGGCCGATGGCCAGGGCCGCCAGAATGACGATGTATTTCCAGAGAGGGTAGCGATTCATGATCGGCAGCGGGGCAGGTGCGTCGAAGGAGCCGGAAAGGTGTCCGCCGTCGCGGCGGACCCCTGGCGATACGCGGAGTGGATCAGAGCGACTTCAGCGTGCCTTTGGGCAGCAGCGTCGTGATCGCGCTCTTCTGCACGTTGATTTCGACGCCTTCGGCAATCTCGACGCTGATGAAATTATCGGCAACTTTGGTGATTTTCCCGGCCAGGCCGCCGGAGGTGACGATTTCATCGCCCTTGGTCAATTCGGCGAGCATGTTGCGGTGCTCTTTCTGACGCTTCATTTGCGGCCGAATCATGATGAAGTACAGCACCACGAACATCAGTACCAGCGGCAGGAAGCTCATCAGGCTGCTGGTCGGGCTGCCAGCGGCAGTTTGGGCAAAAGCGTTGGAAATCAGCACGTTCGGTTCTCCAAAATGGTGTGGTCGGAAGTCGATGGCCAGGCAGAGTTTGACTTATTCCAGAATGTCGGGCAAACGGAATGCCACGTCCCCATAATCAGAATATTCCCATCACAGCATAGGACGTTGCGATGGTGCTCTGGCCTCTCAG
>JAGXBI010000031.1 GCA_018971155.1 Burkholderiales bacterium | reverse complement strand
CGGGGGCAGACTCGACGATCCATGTCTGGATCGGCGCGACGTGCCCGTAGCACACCAGGGCGAGCATCAGCGAGATCGAGACGAACAGCGCCGGGGCAGCCGGCGGCTCCTCGGCGTAGCGCGCCAGCGCGGCGCGCACCGCGCCGCTCACGAGCGAACCCAGCAGCCCGCCGGCGACGACTTCCGGCATCGAGTGCACGCCGATCATTACCCGCGAGACACCGATCGCCAGCGCCAGCAAAAAGCCGCCGGCGGCCCCCGTGGCGGCGCCCCATCGGCCCAGCGCGCGCAATGTCATGCATCCGAGTACCGGATACACCGCGGTGGAGAGCATGGTGTGGCCGCTGACGACCGTGAAATGCCATTGCCGAATCTGGATGTGCCAGCCGGCATAGGCGAACTTCGTCACGCCGACCAGCAGCGAGGCGAGCGCGAGAAAGATCGCCCACACCAGGACGATGCGCCGGCGATGCGAGGCGCCCAGCCACAGCAGCACCAGGCACGCCAGCGGCAAGGTCATGAACGGATCGCCCAGATTGGTCAGTCGGTCCCAGAATCTCATGGCGCGAGGTCGTAAGGTTGATCGGACGCCGCGGCGACTTGCACGATGGGCTCGCGCTTGGCGCTGTGGGGCGTGGCGAGCATGTCGGACTCGCCGAGGAAGCGGCGCCATTGCAGATCGACGAACGAGCCGAATTCGGCGGCGAAGCGCGCCGAGGAAAAGCGTTCGGCATTGGCGCGGCAGTGCTCTGGCGTATACAACTCGGCCGTGCCCTGGAAGCGGTCGATGGCATCGAGCAGCGACGCCACCGTTTGTTCGCCGAAGAACAGCCCGGTCGGACAGGGGTGGCGTCGATCGAGCACGGTTTCGAGGGCACCGCCCTTGCCATAGGCGATGACCGGCGTGCCACAGGCCTGCGCCTCGAGCACCGAGATGCCGAAGTCCTCTTCCGCGGCAAACACGAATGCGCGGGCTCTTTGCAAATAGCGATGCAGGACATCGAACGGCTGGTGGCCGAGCAACGCCACGTTGCGCCCGGCGCGCGCCGCGATCTTGCGCATCTCGGGGCCGTCGCCGATGACCACGAGCCGTCGCTGCGGGGTGCGCGTGAACGCCTCGACGATCAGATCGATCCGCTTGTACGGCACCATGCGCGACGCGGTGACGTAATAGTCTTCCTTGCGCTGCCGCAGTTGCAGTGCTTCGATGTCCACGGGCGGCGCGATGACCGTCGAGCTGCGCCGATACACCTTGCGGATGCGGCGTGCGACGAAGTGCGAATTGGCAATCAGATGATCGACCCCGTTGGCCGAGCGGGCGTCCCAGTTGCGGATGTAATGCAGCAGCGCGCGCGCGCCGGCCGATTTGAGCCCGGCACTCAGGCCAGCCTCGCGCAGATACTGGTGCTGCAGATCCCAGGCGTAGCGGATCGGCGAATGCACGTAGGCGATATGCAACTGATCGGGCCCGGTCAGCACGCCCTTGGCGACCGCGTGCGAGCTCGAGATGACCAGATCGTAGCCCGACAGGTCGAACTGTTCGATGGCCAGCGGCATCAACGGCAGATAGGCGCGATAGCGGGTGCGCGCGGCCGGCAGTTTCTGGATGAACGAGGTGTGTACGGATTTGTCGCGCACGCACGTCCGGTCTTCGAGAAAGTCCACCAGGCTGAAGACGTCGGCCTGGGGAAAGCAGGCGAGGATCTGTTCCAGCACGCGCTCTGCGCCGCCATGGACGACCAGCCAGTCATGGATCACCGCGACCTTCAGCCGATGCAGCGGTGTGATCCGCTCCTGGGCGCCCGGCGCGGCCATGCTGCTCAAGGTGTCCATAGCGCGTCCCGAACCGGTTGTGGCCATGCGTCGATGTCCAGACCATGGTGCCAGAAGAGTGCCAGCGCGATGCGCTCCATGCCGAAGCCCACGCATGCGGAATGCGCGAGTGCATGGTCGCTCAAGCGCAGTTCCCAGCGCTGACTGAAGAAGTCCCGGTGCAGATTGAAGCTCAGGCAGGCCACGGCGTTGGCCGCGTCGGCCAGCGGGATGCGCAGCTCGAATTTCAGTGCTTCGGCGTATTGGTTCTGGGCAGCGATTTTCCCGGCGCGGCCGAAGAATGGGTCGCTGGCCAGCGCGATCTCGCACGGCAGACCCAGTCGGTCGACCATGCGCTTGCCGCGCTCGACCCATAGCTGGCGAAATTCGACGGCCTGCGCCGGGGTGCCGATGCGCACGTATTCGCGGATGCGGAACAACTGCATGCGGGTGGGCTCGGGCGACGGCTCATGACGAAAGCAGTACGAATAAACGTCGAAGGTCCTGCCGCCCGGCGGCAGCGGTCCGCGGCGCGCACTCAGCGGATAAACCGGATAGCACGCGGCGGGTGCCATGGCCAGGCCCGCGGGCTGCTGCAGATACGACCAGTCCTGGCCATCGGCGATGCATTGCAGGGCGCGCCGATGCTCTTTTTCGCCGCCGCAGAAGCAGTGGATCGTGCCGCTCAGGTCCGGGCAACTGTTGAAGTATTCGCTGGTCTCGAAGTCGGCCTGCGAGAGCACCGGCGGAAAGCGCAGCACTTCCGCGTCGAGGTCTTGGCCGGCGGCGGTGATCATCGCGTCCAGGCCGTCGACCACAGCCTCGAAGCGCTGGCTGCGGCCATATAGGCCATCGATGCCGGTTTCAGTGAGTAACCCGGCCTCCAGCAGCCGCTGCCGATAGCCGGTATCCGAGCCGACGACTTCGTGGTGCATGGCGTCTGCGTCGGCGGGGGCTGCCACGTTGCATTGTGCATCCAGCAATATGTCCACGGCGTTTGCCTCATTGGTGTTCACCCGTCGAGGTGGGAAGCATCAGCGTGGCTCAGGACGCTGCGCCAGTCCGTGCGGTGTCGCACATTGGCGTTGCATTGGCGCAGCGCGTCTGGCGCCGGCATGCGTGCGGCGCGGCACGCGCCAGCATGGCCTGGGCCGGCTATGTCAGGTAATCCCAGCGCTGCGACCAGTCGGCGTCTTCCGCGACGATCTGTCGAAGAATGCGCAGGGCCGCATCGACGGCCGTGCCTGCCGCGGTGGGCAGGTAGACGAGGTAGATCGGATACGAGAATTCCGGCGCGTCCTTGACGCGTTCCATCACGCCACGATCCAGATAGAGGCTCACCACGCGCGTTCGAAAATATCCGGAGCCGCCGAACTGGAGAATGTATTGCAGTGCCAATGGCCCGAGGTTGAAATACAGCGGGCCGCGGGCGTGCTCGGGCAGCGCGGCGTCGTGCTGGCGGCGGAACTCAGGGCCCCAGTCGACATAGACGTAGGGCGAGGGACTGTGTACCGCGCAGATCTGAATCAGCTTTTCTTCGAGCACCTGCTCGACCTGGATGCCCGGTGCGTATTCGGGTTCGTACACCAGGGCCGCATCCAGTGCGCCGCTTCGCACTTTTTGCTGAAGCGCCGAGCCATCGCCCAATTCCGCGCGAATGCCGTAATTCGTCATGTCGCGCCGCATGCGCGCGGCCCAGTGCAGTACCAGCGGCGTCGCGAGACTGGCCTCCGCGCCGAAGGTGAACACATCGTCATGGCCGCTTGGCAGCGGAAGATTGCGGCGCGCCGCCTCCCAGGTTTGCACCAGCTGGCCGGCGTAACCCAGAAATTTTTCACCGTCGGCGGTCAACTTCGCGCCGGCCTTGTTGCGCTCGAAAAGACGGCATCCGAGCTGCGACTCGAGATTCTTGATACGGGCGGTGACGGCGGTCTGGGTTACGTGCAGACGCGCGGCGGCTGCCACCAGACTGCCGGTTTTGACCACCTGCAAGAACGTGCGCGCGAGTTCAACGTCCATCGGTGCCCCAGGCAAAAGCCGCCGCAGGCGAAGTGATCGCCTGGCGCATGTCGGTTAAATGCAATTATTTTGATATCAAATAGCAATAAGTTTAACTTGTTGCTTGCCAAGTGCAATGCTTAAATGAATTAGCGAAGCGTGGGGTGCATGGCCTCATGCCGCGACGCCGCCGCGCCATAGCGCGCGTTGTCGGACCGGCCCGGCAATTCGATGATGCTGGGTCGTTACCCCGAAATCGGCGCAAACCCTTGGATGCAACGAGTTTCAAATGAGCATTGCACAATTGATTGAGAACGCCCTGACGCTGCTGGCGGCTGGTGCGGCCGCCACCTTCCTGCTGGGAATCAGCCTTTCGGAAGATACGGTTCGGCGTGGCAGCGAGCATGGCCGATTCGGCGGCATGTCGCTCAGTGAGCGTAACAGCACACGTCGCTTGCGCTCCAATCGCGCATCGCGCAAGCCTACCCTTTAGGCGGCTGGCCGACTTCGATCCACTGGCGCATGCGGCGCGCCACTCCTGGTAGTTTCATTGCTCCGAGGGCACCGAGGGCGTTCGTTGCCGCCGGCCCTTGCCGGAGACTTCGCTTGCTCCGCGGTGTACCCGCTGCCGTCGCGCGACGCTGTGCAAGCGTGCGCTCGCACGCGACGCCTTATCGCCGATGGTGCGGCCGCCGGCACGGCTTTGCTGCACACGGCGCAGCAGGTACACCCGCCGCGCCGGCCGCATCGGTCTCGCCATCTGCCCAGACGAACACCGGGCTCGCGCTGCCATGCTGCGCGACGGTCACGTTCCGTGTCTGTTCCGCACCCTTGTAACGGGCCCGGACCCGGTACGTCCCGGGCGGTACATTGACATACAGGAACGGCCCGGTCGTGGTGGTCGACAGAACCACGGTGCCGTCGGCCCGTTCGATCCTGACGCGGACGTCGGCCAGGTAGGCGCCGTCCGCCTGCGCGAAGGTCATACGCAGCGGGTATTGCGGCGCTGCGGCGCGCATGGCCTGGACTTCGTCCTCGCCGACGCCGCCGCTCAGATAAGTCGCGGCTCCCGCCCGGTGAGGTGACGGCTCGCCCGGCAAGGGTGCTTGCGCGGCGGCAGCGCCGGCCAGGACAAGCGACATGGCCAGTGCGGTCAACATGTTGTTTCTATAGGACATCGCAACTCCCGTAAAAGGCTGCCGGAAAATCATTTCGGCGCCCCGGCATCCTGTTGCCGCGCGGCATGTGCCGATATCAGGCAGTGTGAACGTTCGTTTGCGCGGATCCTTGATGTGCGTCAAGGGGCAATCGGTCCGGCCGTCCACAATAAATATCAATTGACCCGGATGCCGAGGGAGGCACTATGGACCACCTGAGCGAACAAGCGATCGCGGCGCTGGCGAGGCATCTCGACGAGGCCGAGGCGCGCATTGGCAAGGAGTTGGAGACCGCCCAGCGCGCCTCGAGCGATCTGCCTGTCGGGGAGGTCGAAGACGAGGCCGACGTGGCGTTCGATACCGAAACCAAGGCGATGGGCGAGGCGATGCTGCAACGCCATCTGGCGCAACTGCGCGATATTGCCGCGGCGCGCGAGCGGATCAAAGCCGGCGTGTATGGCGTGTGTGCCGACTGCGGCAGCGAGATCGATTACGCGAGGCTCGAGGCCTATCCGACGGCCAAGCGCTGCACGGCGTGCCAGCGCCATCACGAACGTCTGTTCGCGCCCGAGGCGGCTGCCTAGGTTTGCCAGGGAGGCGATCGTGAGACGAGGCGAGTTTTTCATCCTTTTGGCGATCATTGCCGTGTTCGTGTCGCTCGGCGGGGTTGCAGTGGCGATCTATGGCCTGCTGCGCCAGGAGCGGCCGATCGTCAACGGCGGGATCACGACCATCGTGATCGGCGCATCTGCCGTGGTGCTGCTGCTCAATACGCCGTTCAGGAAGCGCCGCTGAACGGCCCCGCCCTGATACCGGCGATAAGGAGCCGGCATACTCAGGGCAAGACAAATCCGCTAGAATTTTCGCCACTGTGTTACGCTCCGGACGACGCCGGCGCGGGCATGACGTTCGACGGGTAAAATGCCGATCCGAGCTCCCGAGCCAGCAGGCGTAGGTCTCTGGTGTACGCGAGCGGCCTGCCGCCAGACGTCCACGATGGCGCAGACGCCCTTGCAGTCGTCCCCCACTCATTTGCAGGAGACCCGGCCGGTGGTCATGGCATTTTTCAGGAAATCGACGCGCCTGCTGTTGCTGTGCGCATTGCTTCTGGCAGGCTGCGGCAGCAAGCCTCAACAGTGGTCGCTGACCGACGTTACCGGGCATTTGCCGGATCTTCAGTTTTCCCTGACGTCCGATCAGGGGCGTGCGGTCAGCGCCAAGGACTATCGCGGCGACGTGGTGCTGCTGTATTTCGGCTACACGCACTGCCCCGACGTCTGCCCGACCACCATGGCGCACCTGGCCGCGGTCATGCAGAAACTGGGGCCGGCGGCCGACCACGTGCGCATTCTCTTCGTCAGCGTCGATCCGGCTCGCGACACCCCGGCGCTGCTGCATGAATATGTCACCGCCTTCACACCGCGCGCGGTCGGCCTGACGGGTAGCGACAGCGAACTCGCCACGGTCGCCCGCCGCTATCGCGTGGCCTATGAGGCCGAAAAGCCAGGGGCCAACGGTAATTACGAGGTCACGCACAGTTCGGCCGTATATGTCTTCGATGCGGCCGGACGAGCCCGCCTGCTGGCCACGCCGAGCGACTCCATCGACGCGATGACGCACGATATCCGGCAGCTTCTGAGTTCCAACTCCTGATGCGAAACAGCATGAAAAAATTGAAATGTGTGTTGGCGGTCGTGGGGCTGACGATCGCTTTCGGCGCTTGCGCCGCCGGCAGCGCGTCGCTCGAAGTTCGGCAAGGCTGGGTTCGCTGGCTGCCGGGCGGGTTGCCGGCCGCCGGCTATCTGACCATCGTCAACCACGGCGACAAACCGGTGGCGCTCGTCAAGGCCAGCAGCCCCGATTATGGCGACGTGATGCTGCACCGAACCCTGTCCTCGGGCGGCACGACGCGCATGGAGGCAATCGACCGCATGACGGTGCCGGCTCACGGCCAGGCGGCGCTCTCGCCCGGGAACTACCATCTGATGCTGATGCAGGCGACGCGCCCGGTGGCGCCCGGTGACCAGGTGCCCGTGACTCTGCAATTCTCCGACGGCGCGCTGCTGCATACCCAATTGAAGGTTCGGCCTGCGAACCAAGTGAATTGATCGTGTCGCTGCTCGCATGGCTCGTGCCGTGGGAGCCGTCGCCGACGGTGGTGCTGTGCATCGCGACGAGCGCGGTTCTCTATCTGCGGGGCTGCCGCGTGCGGCGCACCTCCGTGCCGCGCCAGATCGCCTTCTGGAGCGGACTGGCGCTGCTGTATATCGCGCTGCACACGCGGCTCGATTACTATGCCGAGCACGCCTTCTTCGTGCATCGCATCCAGCACCTGATGCTGCACCACCTGGGGCCTTTCCTGATCGTTTTGAGCTACCCCGGCACGACCCTATACGCCGGCGTGCCGCTTGCCTGGCGCCGGCGCTGGCTGCGGCCCGCGCTCGATTGGGCGCCGGTGCGCAAGACGCTCGACGTGCTGCTGCATCCGGCGGTCGCCGCTTTTCTGTTCGTCGGGCTGATTTATTTCTGGCTGATTCCGGCCGTGCATTTCGACGCAATGCTCGACGTGCGGCTGTACCGCATCATGAACTGGGGCATGGCGCTCGACGGCCTGATGTTCTGGTGGCTGGTGCTCGACCATCGGCCCGCGCCGCCGGCGCGCCTGGCGCCGGGCGTGCGCATTCTCCTGACGATCGGCGTGATTCCGCCGCAGATCGTACTGGGCGCGGTGATCGGCCTGTCGTCGCACGATTTCTATACCGTCTACTCGGTCTGCGGGCGAGCCTTCACCAATATCAGTCCGATCATGGATCAGCACCTGGGCGGCCTGATTCTCTGGATTCCGGGCTCGATGATGAGCGTGATCGGCGCGCTGGTGGCGTTGCGCCACTGGATGCGCAATGACAGCCGGCCCGGCAGGCGAGCGCCGCGCGCGCCGCGCCGCGTGGCCCACGGCAAGTAGCCCGGCCCAGGCGCATTCAAATGTATAATGCCGCGGCCGCCGATCCGATGCGGCGTTCTCCAACATTGGGCGGGCGATCACGATGGCGCAGACGCTGAATCCATCGAACCATACTTTCGACTTTCACTGCCGTGGCGTCGGCGTGCCGCAGGCCGCGCGCAACAGCATGCTGGCCCACCTCGATGCGCTCGGCCTGCGCGACGATGTGCGCGTGACGGATGCCTCGGGCGCGCAGCTGGTCGTCGCGCTCAGCGAAGAGCGTGCTGCTGCCTGGGCGCCATTTGGCGACACCACGTCGCTGGCGCGCAAGCTCGGCCTGGATCCCATCGGCAAGCCCGAGGACCTGGAGCGCGAGACCCTGCTGGCGATGCTGGCCGCGCCGCGCGTGTGCGGTTTCAACTACCCCAGTTTCGAGGAATTTCTCGCCGCCGTGCGGGTGCGTTGCCATATCGCCAGCGCGGCGCGTCGCACGCAACTGGCGTTCGACACAGTGGAAGCCGAGCGTCCGGCCGATTGCTGGACCTACGACGAGGAACGCGGTTTCACCATCCTGCCCGGCAAATCGCTGATCACGTCGTTGCAAAAAGCGACGCAACCGGATGTTTCGGGCAAGCTGTATTCGTTCTCCTGCTATCGCGCCACCGAGTATGTGATCCTGCTCGGCATCGCCCAGACGCTGGCCGAGATCAATCCGCCGTTGCTCGACCGGCTGCAGCGCCAGTGGCAGGCCAAGGCCGTCATGTCGGGCCCCTTCCACGATGTTTTCCTGGTCGAATTCGGCGCCATGAACGATCCGCTGCCGCCGGGTTATTACGTGCCGGGCGACCGCCTGTGGTTCCGCAATCCCGACGAGCCGTCGTCCAACGTGCCCGGGTACGAGGGGTCGTGGGTGTTCTATCTGGGCGGCGGGGAGTTCTCGAATTTCTGGAAGCGCGACCAGCATTACACGCTGACCACCAAATGCGTCGAGATCTATCATTGGCGGCACGGCGCCTACCGCGACGCGGCCGGGCAATGGCAAATGGACGAGAGCGTCGTCGAGGCGCGCATGCGCGAGACGCTCGCCGATCCTGACGAAGTCGAGCGGGTGCTGCAGCAGGTGTTCCGCCTGCGCGACCCGCAGGGCGTGTATGCCGAGGGCGGCTGCATCGACTCCTCGCGCGAGTGCCCGCGCCGGCTGTGTCCGGCAACCTCCGATATCGTGTTGCCCGACGTCGCGTGATGTGAATCGAGGTGGATCGAGGTGAAGCGATGCGGCTACGGCGCGCATGCCGTGCGCCGCATGTCTAGCGAATCAGCGTCGATTTGCCGAACAGGCTCTCGATCAAATCCACCACCAGCACGGCGGTTTCGTTGCGGATGTCGCATGCCGGGTTCAATTCCATGATGTCGAGCGAGGCCAGGCGCCCCGTATCGGCAATCATCTCCATGCAGAGCTGGGTTTCCCGGTAGGTCGGGCCGCCGCGTACTGCGGTGCCGACCCCGGGCGCGATGGCCGGGTCGAGAAAATCGATGTCGAAACTCACGTGCAGATGCGTATGCCCGTCGATGCCGGCGAGCGCCTGCTCCATGGTTTGGCGCATGCCGTTCTCGTCGATGTGGCGCATGTCGAACACGGTCAGGCGCAGGTCCTGCAGGTGGAGCTTTTCGCCCGCGTCGACGCTGCGAATGCCGATTTGCCGGATCGCCGCCGGATCGAGCGCAGGGCTCGCGCCGCTCAACCCGGTGAGCGCCGCCGGGCCGCGCCCGCACAGGCAGGCCACCGGCATGCCGTGGAGATTGCCGCTCGGTGTGATCTGACGGGTATTGGCGTCGGCGTGCGCGTCCAGCCACAGCACCACGAGCCGCTTGCCCTGGGCGCGGCAATGCTGCGCTACCGCGCTGATCGAGCCGATCGCCAGGCAGTGATCGCCGCCGAGCAGCACCGGCAACTGTTCGGCGCGCAGGCACTCAAGCGTGGCCCGGTGAACGGCGCGGCACCATTCGGTGACTTCGGCCAGGTGCCGGAAGCCGTCGACCGGCGGCAGCCACGGATTGGCCGGCCCGCTCAGATTACCGGCGTCCAGCACGTCCAGCCCGTGCCGCTGCAGGATACCGGGCAGATCGGCCACACGCAGTGCCTCCGGGCCCATCGAGGCGCCGCGCAGGCTGGCGCCGATATCGGTCGGCGCGCCGATCAGGCGAATCGTCTTGGTCATCGTGCGACAAACCTCCTCGCCGTCAGGCATTGGCGCGTGCCGCGCGCGGCACGGAAGCGATCGTCGACCTGCCCAGCGCGATGCGGTACAGATCCTTGGCATCGGCCGGCGCCGGAATCAAGTCGATCGATTGATGAAAGCCGTGTCCCAAATGCGAATCAAGATAGCGCAACGCGGAGAAATCTTCCAGCGCGAACCCGACCGAATCGAACAGGGGTGATCTCCTGCGCCGAGGTACGCCCGGGCGCGGCGCCGGTGAGTACCGACCACAGTTCGGTGACGGGAAAATCGGCCGGCATTTGCTGTACTTCGCCCTCGATGCGCGATTGCGCTTCGAACTCCACCACCACGCGGGCCGCGTCCAGCACGGCCGGGGCCAGTTCGGTTTTGCCGGGACAGTCGCCGCCGACCGCGTTCAGGTGCATACCCGGCTCGACCATGCCGGCGTCCAGCACCACCGAGCGGCGCTTGTCGGCCGTCACGGTGGTGACGATGTCGGCCCCGCGCACCGCCTCGCCCACGCTGCCCGCCCTGATCACGCGCAGCCCCGGATAGGCGGCGAGATTGCGGCACAGCTTCGCGCTCGCGCGCGGGTCGACGTCGAAAACCCGCAATTCGTCGATGCCCAGCAGCGCATGAAAGGCAATCGCCTGGAACTCGCTTTGCGCGCCATTGCCGATCAGCGCCATCGCGCGGCTGTCGGGGCGCGCAAGATAGCGTGCGGCCAGCACCGAAGTTGCCGCGGTGCGCAGCGCCGTGCTCAGCGTCAGCTCGCTGAGCAGGCGCGGGTAGCCGGTGTCGACGTCGGCCAGTACGCCGAACGCGGTGACCGTGAGCAGCCCCTGGCCGGTGTTGCGCGGATGTCCGTTGACATACTTGAACGCATACAGCGTGCCGTCGGAAATCGGCATCAGCTCGATCACGCCGAGCGTCGAATGGGCGGCCAGCCGCGCGGTTTTCTCGAACTGGGGCCAGCGCCGGTAGTCGGCCTCGATGTAGGCGGATAGCTCGCCGATGACCTGCTCGAGCGGATGCCGCGCCAGATATTGCTGTAGTTCCTGAGTGCCGATGTATTTGAGCATGATGCACGACCGGGGATTGAGAGAATTTCGTGAACTTTCTTAATGTTCGTCCTATAGGAAATTGTAGATTTTTGACGTCGAAATTTGCTTTCCTTTTGTTATTCGATATGGCATTTTGGTGAAATTAAATTTCATATTAATGGGAGCGATCCATGGACACGTTCGACGTCAGGATTCTCGATTGCCTGCAGCACAGCGGCCGCATGAGCAATGTCGAGGTGGCCGAGAGCATTCACCTGTCACCGCCGCAATGCCTGCGGCGAGTGCGGGCCCTGGAAGAAAAAGGCGTGATTCGCCGCTATGCCGCGCTGGTGTCGCCGCCGCAGGTTGGGCTCAATGTCATGGCGTTCGTTGCGCTGTCGCTCGATCGCGATCAGTTCCGCCGGGTGCGCGAAGTGGAGAAAGTCATCATGTCGTTTCCCGAAATCATCGAGTGCTTCACGATTTCGGGCGACTTCGACTATCTCCTGAAAGTCGTCGGCCGCGACCTGAAGAGCCTGTCGCAGTTTCTCACCGATCGCCTGATGCAGGTGCCGGGCGTGGCCGGTGTGCGCTCGATGATCTGCCTGGAGGAAGTCAAGCCGCTGGCGCCGCTGCCGGTCGATCTGGACAATCTCTAGCACGGGTGTGCATGCGGGCCGGGCACTTCCGCCCTTGGGCGTCGAGCGCTAATCGATTGCCACGTGAAGCGTCTCGTCGCCGCTGGCCTGTGGCGACTTTTTGGTGCTGATGAACAACAGCAGCGGCATCACCAGCAATGTCATGATCATCATGAACTTGAAGTCGTCGTTGTAGGCGATCATGGCAGCCTGCCGCGTGACTTCCTGGTTCAGCAGCGCCAGCCCGGTGGGGTTGTGCGGGTCGAGCAAAGTTTGCGCGGCGCTGCCCAGCGAAGTGAACGGCGTGATGTATTCGGCCAGCGAGGCGTGCGCGATCTGGGTATTCTGCGTGAGCAGCGTTTGCACGATGGAGATGCCGATACTGCTGCCGATGTTGCGCGACAGGCTATAGATCGCCGTGCCGTCGGCGCGCAATGAGGGCGCCAGCGTCGCGAAGGTGATGGTGGTCAGCGGCACGAACACGAAGCCGAGGCCGAAGCCCTGAATGACACCGGGCCAGACGATGTCGCTGGGGCTGAGCACGGTTGTGTAACCGCTCATCTGATACAGCGAGTAAGCCGTCAGGGCGAAGCCGAAACCCAGCAGCAGCCGCACGTCGACCCGTCCGACCATGCGGCCCACGAACAGCATCGCCAGCATCGTGCCGGCGCCGCTGGGCGCGGTGACCAGCCCGGTGAGCAAGGCCGGGTAGCCCAGCACGGTTTGCAGCAGCGGCGGCAGCAGCGCGCGGGTCGCATACAGGATCAGGCCGACCACGAAAATATAGATGACGCCGGTGTTGAAATTGCGGTCCTTGATCAGCGATCGATTGAAGAACGAGTGCTCGTCGGCAGTCCAGGTGTGCACCAGGAAATACGCGAAACTGATGATCGCGCCAAGCGCCTCGAGCCAGATTTCAGTGGAACTGAACCAGTCTTTTTGTTCGCCCCGGTCGAGCAGCATCTGCAGCAGGCCGATGGCCAGGCTCAGCGTGGCAAAACCGAAGAAGTCGAACTTCTGCGCCGTTTGCAGCGCGGTCTCCCGCATATAGGTAGCGATGCCGAAAAAGGCGATCAGGCCGATCGGCAGATTGATGTAGAACACCCAGCGCCAGTTGTAGCTATCGGTCAGCCAGCCGCCCAGCGTCGGGCCCAGGATCGGCCCGACCATCACCCCCATGCCGAACATCGCCATCGCGCTGCCGTGCTTGTGCGGCGGGTTGATGTCGAGCAGCACCGCTTGCGAGAGCGGCACCAGTGCCGCGCCGCACACGCCCTGGAACAGCCGCGCCAGCACGATTTCGGACAGCGATCCGGCAATACCGCACAGGGCCGAGGCCAGCGTGAAGCCGGCCACCGACAGCAGAAAGATGCGCTTGCGTCCGAAGCGTGCGCTGAACCAGCCGGTCAGCGGCGTGGCGATGGCCGCCGCGACGATGTACGAGGTCAGCACCCAGGTGATTTGATCCTGCGTGGCCGACAGGCCGCCGGCCATGTGCGGCAGGGCGACGTTGGCGATCGTGCTGTCGAGCGTCTGCAATACGGTGGCCAGCATCACCGAGATCGAAATCAACCCGCGATGCTTCGGCTCGCCGTCCAGGGCAGGGGAATGGGCAGAGGTCATGAAAGGGTCCGCGGGCCGCGCCGGCGTGGTTCAGTGCGCATTGCCATCGGCGCGCTGGGCCGCGGCGGTTTCGCTGGCGGTCAGATTGTTCAGCACCTTGCGCAGCAGGCGCTCGAGCTCGGCTTTTTCGGTGGCGCTGATCTGCTGCAACGCCTCGGTTTCGATGACATTGCTGAAAGCCACGATCGCGTCGATCTTGTCTTCGCCTTGTTGATTCAGATGCAATTGGAATGCTCGCTTGTCGCAGGGGTCGGGCACGCGGCGCAGCAGGTGTTTCTCTTCGAGTCGGTCGACCAGTCGCACCAGGGCCATCGGCGTGAGTTCCATGCGCTCGGCCAGCGCTTTCTGGCTCATCACGCCGTAGCGGTCGAGCATCACCAGCACCCGGCATTGCGCGCGCGTCAGATCGAAATGGTCGCGCGCCTGGCGATCGAACGAGCGCGAGTACACGCGGGCCACATCGTGAACCAGAACGCCGAAGCGGGAAGACCAGTCGATTCTGCGCATGATACGGGAAATAATAAACGTGTTTATTATTTTCTCAGAAAACCCATATCATTTGCAAGCGTGTGTCGCGCCCGCCACATCGAATGCCAGTTGGCGGGGCGTGGGCGGATTTGTGCCGGAAACCGGGCATGGTTACGGCCGGGAGCGCGGCACCTACGTAATCCCGTGGTTGGCGGGCCATGACATATTGCTGTCATCGCCGTTGCAGATGCTGTGCGCGATCTTCACAAAAACGTGTGGAACGCCATGACATTTCCTATCGACGGCGGCTTGCTGGCCGATCGGCCTGCCGAGCCGTTTGCCGGGTCGGCAATGATGCCGGCCCTGGCTGCCGGGACACCGGCGAAGCCGGTCGTCAAGCCTGCGTCAACACCGCAGCAGACGCCAAAGCCGGGGCCGATCCCAACGCCTGGACAGCTTGCCGCGGGCACCTGCCTGTCGGCGGGGCAGAGCGTGCTGTCGGCCAACGGGCGCTTCGAGCTGAGGATGCAGAGCGACGGCAATCTGGTCGAAATCGACCGCACCACCAATGTAGTCGTCTGGACCAGTCACACCGCAGGCTCCGGTGCGACGCTCGCGCTGATGCAGCCGGACGGCAATCTGGCCTTGTATCGCGGCGCGGGCGGCGGCGCCGCGGTCTGGGCCAGCGGCACGGCCTCGCATGCCGGCGCCTGGCTGGCGGTGCAGGACGACGGCAACCTGGTGATCTATCCGTCGGGCCGCGCGCAGCCGGGGCACGACCTGTGGGCCAGCGGCGTGCCGCTGGCCGAGGTGCCTGGCACGCTACCGCCGCTGCCGACCCAGTCGAGCGCGCCGGACAGTCAGCTCATGCCTTCAAACAGTGTCGGGCTGTTCGCGCCGGGCGCGCCGGAGCTGGGTATCGAGCAAACACCGCTCGCGCCGGGCATGTCGCCTTACCAGGTGCTGCAGCAGCAAAACATTTTCGCCCAGCCCAGGCTCGTCGACGATACCGCGCTGCTCAACGCCAATCTGGCCGCGACGCCGACGCTGGATCGCTCGGCGTTCGGCACGCGGCCGGCCAATCCGCTCGGTACCGTGTATTCGCTGCCGATCGGTACTTCGGTGACGGTGCTCGACCCGACCCGCCTGGCGTTGCTCGAGCAGCAGCGCACCGAGTTGCATGCCGCGGAAGCCGCACCCGCATCGCAATACAAATCGAGCGTGGCGACACTGTCCGCGACGATTTACCAGGAACTCGAGTACGCCGGCACACGTCAGTCGGTGCCCGATGCCAAGGCGCTGGCGGCCACCATCCGCGCGCGCGCACCGGGCGACGCGACCTTCCAGAAAGCCGTCGACGATGCGCTCAAGATGTATCAAGGCACGCTCGATGCGCAGGGCCGCAACAGCGGGCAACTCGGCAAGATCGATGCGGCCGCGGCTGCCGGCGACTGGGCCCAGGTGCGCACGCTCGCCGCCCAGCAGATCGCCGCCACGACCGGCACCGATCAGGGCGCCGCCGCGCTGGGCGATATCACCGCGCGGGGCAGCGTCTACCTGACCTATGCCGGCGGCGATCCTCGCTTCGCCCAGGCGATCAAGGCTGGCATCGCCGACGCGCGCCAGGCGGTGCTGATCGATAAGCCGGTCAACGGCGTGCTGGCGGCGTATCACAGCGGCGGTGCGGTTGCGGCGATGAAGGCGCTGGCGGCCGCCACCGATCCGCAGACCGCGACGCCCGCGCAAGTCGCGCAAATCCTGGCCGACCCTCGTATCCAGCAACTCGTCAAGCAGGTGCTGCATGGCTTGACGAGCTATGACGGCATGAGCGACCCGCCCATCACGATCATTGGCTACCTTGCGGCGGCCTGCCAGCATGGCACGGAGAGCGACCAGGGGAAGGCAGGGCTGGGCAAGCAGGCGGTTGACCGCATCGCCGTGGATTTCGTCGCCGAGGCCGACGGCATGCCGCCCGACAAGGGGCTCGATGTCTTTCAAAACCCGCGTTTGATGAGCCAGATATTCGCCGACGCGACCGGGCAGGGCAATGCCTCGCTCGGGCTCGCGGTTGCCGCTCAGGCGCAGCGCTATCTGAATCCGATCTTTGCCAGCGCCGCGCTCGACGGGGTGCGGGTCGGGCTCGACACGCTCAAGGGCTCGGTCGACGCGCTCGACAAACAGACCACGGACGACGCGGCGTTTCTCACCGTGCCGCTCAAGGACTGGGGCGCCGACAGCACGCCCGCGCAACAGCAGCAATTGATCAAGACGCTGCTCGCCGATAATCCCGCCGATGCCAAAAAGCTCAATGACGATGGCGCCCAGATCGCGCAGATGCAAGAGACGACCGACAGCGTGCGCATGGCTGTGGCGGCATATAGCGGCGAGCTGCACGGCGTCACCGGCTTCGACGTCGACGCACCGATGAATTTTCGCAGCGGGCAGTACAACTGGTCGGTGGCAAACACGCCCAGCGTCACCAAGGCGCTCGCTGCGCTGCCCACGCTGGTGGGCGCCGGCAAGCCGGGCAGCGCCGCACCGGTCGAACCGTCGACCAACACGGTATGGCTGCAGCGCTCGCTGCGCAAAGTGGTCGAGCAAATGGGCACGAAGCTGATTGCCAATCTGGCCAGCGCGGGGCCCGGCCAGGTTCTGACTCCGGGCGGCGCCAAGCTGGCGCAAACGGCATGGAAGCGCGCGAACAAGACGCTGGGCGCGGTGCTGTACTTCCAGAATGGCGCGTATTCGCTCAGCGAAGCGGCCGACGGCGGACTCTCGGTGCTGCTGACCGATGGCGCCTCTGGCATCCGGCAGGATCTGGCGGGCGTATCGTACGCAATGTCCGCGACAATTCCGAGCGACGTGCTTGGTTCGATTCGTCCAGGCTCGGGCGTGACGCCGCTCGCACGCGGCTATGAAAAAATCGCCGCCCAGCTCGATGAGCTTGGGCTGCCCAAGCTGGCCAGCTCGGGGCTCAAGATATCGATTCACCTGGCCATGCAGGACACCTCGGATCTCGCATCGTCGATTCTCGGCGCGGTCGAGGCGGCACAGGAGTTTGCGGACGGAGAGAACTGGAAAGGCGTGGGCAACGTGCTGAACGCCACCGGCTATGCGGCGTTACTCACCGGCCCGGGCATCGATGCGTCAGAGCTGCCGGCAGGAGCCACCGTGCTGGGGCTGGACGCGGCCGGCTGGACCGGCATCGGCGCGCTGCTGGTGCTTGCCGGCGCGGCCATCTACACCGCCGCCGATGGGTACTCGCGCTCGCATGCCTACGACGGCAACGACAAGCAGTTGCTCGTGGCGATGGGCGTACAGCCTGATATTGCCGCGCAGCTCGCCAAGCATGCGACGGCGTTCTCCGGTTCGCCGCCTAGCGCCGGACCGTTCCTCGGCGCGTACTTCAAGCACGGTCACCAATCCGAACAGCAGATGGTCGCCTGGCTCAATAGCCTGACACCGCATCAGGCCGACGTGATTGCCAGTGCGATCAAATCGTTTCCCGACAATTGGCAGAGCGTGCCGATGACGCAGCTAGCGCAGGCATTCGAC
>JAGXBI010000358.1 GCA_018971155.1 Burkholderiales bacterium | reverse complement strand
GCCGTTGAGCACCATATCGTAGGCCTTGGCCAGGCACTTGCCGGGATCTGTCTCCAGGTAGGCGATATGCTCGTCTTTCGGGCTGGTGAACGGATGGTGACTCGCCACCCAGCGAGCATCTTCCTCGTCGTATTCGAACATCGGAAAATCGACAACCCACAGCGGTTGCCAGCCCGCTTCGAACAGGCCATTGCTGCGGCCGAATTCGGAGTGCCCGACCTTGAGACGCAACGCGCCGATCGCATCGTTTACGATCTTGGCCTTGTCGGCGCCGAAGAAAATTATGTCGCCGCCCTGCGCGCCGGTACGCTCCAGAATTGCCGAGATCGCGGCGTCATGCAGATTCTTGACGATCGGGCTTTGCAGGCCGTCGCGCCCCTTGCTGACGTCGTTGACCTTGATCCACGCCAACCCCTTGGCGCCATAGATCTTCACGAATTCGGTATAGCTGTCGATCTCGCTGCGCGACAACTCGGCGCCGTGCGGCACGCGCAGCGCTACCACGCGTCCGCCCTCGGTGGTCGCGGGCGTCGAAAACACCTTGAAGTCGACGTCAGCCATCACGTCGGTCAGCTCGGTGAATTCCAGCTTGACGCGCAAGTCGGGCTTGTCCGAGCCATACCGGCGCATGGCTTCGCTGTGCTGCATCACCGGGAACTGCGCCGCGAGTTCGACATCGATGGTGTTCTTGAATACGCGTCGAATCATGTTTTCGAACAGATCGCGAATTTCCTGTTCGTCCAGGAACGCCGTTTCGCAATCGATCTGGGTGAATTCAGGCTGGCGATCGGCACGCAGGTCTTCGTCGCGGAAACACTTGGTCACCTGGTAATAGCGATCGAACCCCGCCACCATCAACAGCTGCTTGAACAGCTGCGGCGATTGCGGCAGCGCGAAGAAATGACCGGGATTGACGCGCGACGGCACCAGGTAATCGCGAGCGCCTTCCGGCGTGCTCTTGGTGAGCATCGGCGTTTCGATGTCGATAAAGCCCTGCTCGTCGAGGTATCGGCGCGCTTCCATCGCTACCTTGTAGCGCAGGCGCAGGTTGTACTGCATTTGCGGGCGCCGCAGATCGAGTACGCGATGCGTGAGGCGGGTCGTTTCCGACAGGTTCTCGTCGTCGAGCTGGAACGGCGGCGTCACCGACGCGTTGAGCACGTTGAGCTCATGGCAGAGCACCTCGATCTTGCCGCTGGTCAGATTGGCATTCTCGGTGCCGGTAGGCCGAGCGCGCACCAGACCGACGATCTGCAGGCAGAACTCGTTGCGCACGCTTTCGGCCGCCTTGAACATCTCCGGGCGATCCGGGTCGCAAACGATCTGCACCAGACCTTCGCGGTCGCGCAAATCAATGAAAATGACCCCACCGTGATCGCGGCGGCGCTGTACCCAGCCGCACAATTTGACGGTTTGACCGAGCTGCTGCTCGGTCACCAGACCACAGTAAGAAGTTCGCATCGACATGTTGGTATTCCGTTCTTAAAAATCAAAGCATCACAGCACGCCCGACGACCGCTACATGGGCGGGCCGGGCCGGTGACGCGGGTTGTGCAGGGGGGCAACCACCCCCATCGACACAATATATTTGAGCGCCGCATCCACGCTCATGTCCAGCTCGATCACATCGGCTCGCGGCAGCATCAGGAAAAAACCCGACGTCGGATTCGGTGTGGTCGGCACATACACGCTCACGTAATCGCCCTGCAGATGATTGACAACGTCGCCACCGGGCACGCCGGTCAGGAACGCGATGGTCCAGGAGCCCGCGCGCGGGTACTGTACCAGCAGGGCTTTGCGAAATGCGTTTCCGTTGCTTGAGAGTAGCGTATCGGAGACCTGTTTGACGCTGCCGTAGAGCGAGCCGACCACGGGAATGCGCCGCAGGATCGCCTCCCACCATTGCACCAGCTTCTGACCGATGAAATTGTGGGCCAGCAGCCCGACGACGAAAATGAATGCCAGTGTCAGGATCGCGCCAAGTCCGGGGATATGCATGCCGACCAGCCGCTCGGGCTGCCAGCCCTGCGGCAACAGCAGCAGGGTCTGGTCCATGGTGCCGATGATCAGCCCGAGCACCCACAGGGTGATGGCCAGGGGCACCAGCACCAGCAAGCCGGTCAGGAAGTAGGTTTTCAGCGCGGTTTTCTTGATGGACATGGCAAAACCCGTTTAAGCGGCGAAAACAGTGCGACGCGGCATCAATGGCATGCGCAGGAACCGCCGCATCCGCCACCAGCATCGCCGCCGGATTTGCCGGCGCTGTCGCTGGCGCTGGCCGACGTCGAATCGCTTTTGGTGGCGGAATCGGCAGCGGGCGATTTGCTGCCCCCACCCTTGAAATCGGTTGCGTACCATCCCGAGCCCTTGAGCTGAAAACCAGCCGCGGTGAGCTGCTTCTTAAAGGTCGGACGACCGCATTCGGGACACTCCGTCAATGGAGCGTCGCTCATTTTTTGCAGAACATCTTTGGCGAAACCGCAAGATTCGCAACGATAGGCATAAATAGGCATGGCTCTTTCCAGTTGGAAAATCACGGTAGGGTAGCCCCTCTTCCTCTCGGAATTGGGGCCCCCTAAGAACCGTACGTGCGAGTTTCCCCGCATACGGCTCAAGTCTACTTAACAATTACCGTTCAAAGCCTCATCAATGCATTGATGAAACCGGCTTCGTTACGTCCAAATTACTAGCGTGTACTTGTCGATGACAGTCAGGGTGAAGCAGAACCCTATTCGAGAGAGCATCTGACCCGCCATACATCCGATACACCAGATGATGATCGTGCCAGCCAGTCTCTGCCGTTAGGGCGCAGCCACAGTGCGCGCATAACCCGCCTTGTGACTTAAACAGCGAAACCCATTGCTGTCGGTGACGCATAGAAAACTCCGCGCGTTCTTGACGCAACTGCTCGCCGTATTGCTCCATCGTCGGATCGAAGGGATTGAACTCCCCTTTCACCTTCTTGTGTCGCTTAATTGCTGTGCCACTTACTTGGTACAGCTCAAGCATCCCTTTACTGCCGTCTTTCCGTACAACAGGAGCAGCAAACACCCAATTCCGCTCACCCACTGTGTGAAAGTACTTCTTCTTCACCCAGTCGGCGTTCTTGTTCGGATGCCGCCTCTTCGCCCACCGCCAGAGTCTCTGGAAGATCAGATACTCCATACGGCTATACGCCTGCTTGGCTACGACGGGACTGTGATATTGCGCCCAGCCCCGTAGCATCGGATTTAGCAATCGAATCAGATCCTCTTGCCTCACCGTTTTATTACCGCTGATCGTTTCCGCAACCTTGCGATAAAACGCCTGCGCGTTCTTCTTGCTCGGTTTAATGAGCAGTTTTCCCGAGTATTTCCGAAAATTCCACCCTAGAAAGTCGAAGCCGTCATTGATATGGACAACTCGCGTTTTCGCCTCGGACAGCTGCAACCCTCGGACCGCAAGGAAGGCTTCTACCCAAGGCTTGATTTCCCCTTCCAGCACCTCTTTCGAGGCACCGGT
>JAGXBI010000357.1 GCA_018971155.1 Burkholderiales bacterium | reverse complement strand
CTGCACCGTTGCGTTGTTGTTTCTCCGCGGCTGGCTAAGGTAAATTTCCGATGCCGGCTCGCGTCGCCGCCACTTCAGTGCAACGCCGCTCGAACACCGCGATCACGATTGGTCCGGCATGCGAAACGTCTCGAGATTTCAGCACCAGGCACGCCAATGGCCGCGCACCTGACCGTCCAACCTGCCCCGATATTCCCTTCTCATGCATATGCGCAAACTGTTCGTCATTTGTCTGCTCGTCGCCAGTTGCCTGGCCGGCGCGACCGCTACGGCCGCACCAACGGTCGACTTCACCGTGGCATTTCCCGACAAGGAGCCAACCTCACTCAAGGACGGCCGCAAAACCTACAAAGTGCGGGCCTACCGCGTTGCATTGGATCCGCAGCAGGTACGCGGCGCAACGCATGCGGTCAGCGACAGGGACATGGTATGGGATTCGGGCGACCTGGTGCTCGGCACGTCGTCGGAAATCAAACCCGTGACTTACGACGGACAAAAGGCCCTGCTGCTGGACACGGACAGCGGGGCCATCATCATCGCCTATGACGAGCGCAAGCCGAAGAACGCGCCGGCCAGGGTGCTGTTTCATCGCGAGTTGACCGGCGACGGCGCCGATTCGATGAACGTGCACAGCGCCGAGGTGCTACCCGACGGCAACGTGGTCATCGCCGATTCGAATGGCTATCTGTACCTTCTGGCCAAACCGGGCGACGCGCGCGACGTGCACCAGCCGATGGCGCAGTCGAAATGGTAC
This sequence comes from Burkholderiales bacterium, assembly GCA_018971155.1. GTDB lineage: Bacteria > Pseudomonadota > Gammaproteobacteria > Burkholderiales > Burkholderiaceae > Pandoraea. Next base: position 2,753 of record JAGXBI010000357.1, on the reverse strand, counting down.
GAACTGGATTTCGCACACGGCGTCGTGTGGGACCAGCGCAGCGAACGGCTTTACGCGCTAGGGCACGACAAGATTGCCGTGTTTGCCTACCGTGCGGGCGCAACTCCTGCGGCGTCGGCGCTCGTGCTGCAGACCACGTTCGACATCGGCCGCTATTACGAGCGCTGCCAGCGCTATCCGGCGGTTTGCCCGGAAGACGGCAACTGGAAAGACGGCGGCCACGACCTGTATCCGGTGCCGGGCACGCGCAAGCTGTTCGTGACCACCGGCGAACGCGTTTTCACGTTCGATCTGGACGCCAACCGGGCGGGTGGCGCCGCGGTGCTCGAGCCCTATGCGCCAATGTTCGCGATCGACAGCACCGTGTCGCGCGCGCTGGAGAAAAAGTCGTCAAAAACCGGCCGCAGCCGTGCCGAGGAATTGCGGGTGGTGCTCAAGAAGGGCGGCGTCAAGAGCATCTCCCAGGTTCCCGGCAGCCGGATCGTGCTGGCCCAGGCGGCGCCCTGGTTCGCCAGCGGCAGCGAGCTCAGCTACCACTACGACCGCAATACGCTGCTGGTGGCCACGCGAGCGAGCGACCGGCCCGATGTCGACCTGAGCGATGCACTCAAGATCCAGCTGCCGAAATCGACGTGGTTCTACAAGGCACGCGTGCTCGATTGGCAAACGCCAGCGACAGAATAGCCCGGCCGGAATAGCGGGCCGGCATCAGGCAGTGGCCAGCGGCACCACTTCCTGGTCGATCGCGCCGAAAATCGACCTGCCCTCGGCATCGGTCATCTCGATGCGCACGGTGTCGTGAAATTTCATGAATCCGGTTTGCGGCGCGCCATGCTCGATCGTCTCCAGCATGCGGCGCTCGGCGATGCAGGCACTGCCCTTGCTGCGATCGACATTGGAAATCGTCCCCGAGCCGACGATCGTGCCGGCGCCGACGTTGCGGGTGCGGGCAATATGGGCCACCAGTTGCGCGAAATCGAACACCATGTCGGTGCCGCAGTCCGGTGCGCCGAATTTCTTGCCGTTCCACTGCACCATGAGCGGCCGGTGCACCTTGGCGTCACGCCAGGCATCGCCCAATTCATCGGGCGTCACCGCCACCGGCGAGAACGCCGTGGCCGGCTTGCTCTGAAAGAAGCCGAAACCCTTGGCCAGCTCCGCCGGAATCAGATTGCGCAGACTCACATCATTGACCAGCATCAACAGGCGAATGCCGGCCAGCGCGCGCTCTCGACTCGCGCCCATCGGCACGTCGGACGTCACCACCGCCACTTCCGCCTCGAAGTCGATACCGAAATCCTCCGACGCGCAGACGACGTCATCGCACGGTCCCAGCAGATCGTCGCTGCCGCCCTGATACATCAGGGGATCGGTCCAGAACTCCGGAGGCATCTCGGCGCCGCGTGCCTTGCGCACCAGCTCGACGTGATTGACGTAAGCCGAGCCATCGGCCCACTGATAGGCGCGCGGCAGCGGCGCCATGCACTCACGCGGATCGAAGGCGAAAGAATGCCGGCCGCGACCATGGTTGAGGGCCTCATAGACCTCCTGGAGTTGCGGCGCGTAAAAATCCCAATCGTCGAGCACCCGCTGCAGGGTGGGTGCGATACCATCGGCGACTTGCGCGGTGGCGAGATCGCGGGAGACAACGATCAGCAAACCGTCGCGGGAACCATCTTTGAGCGTAGCGAGTTTCATCGTGAAATCAGAGCGGACCGAATTGGAGGCGAGGTTAGCACGCCGGCCAAAAATTATGATTAGTTAAATTTATTCTATAGTTGTGAATTACCTTCATGCTTGCCCAGGCGAGCCGACGTATATTTCATGAACAGTGTACCCAACGCCGAATCCGCCGATCTCGAACCGGAAGAAAAGCTGCGCTCCGGCATTCAATCCATCGAAGTCGGCTTCAAGCTGATCGAGGTCCTCACGCATGCCACGCAGGCATTGATGCTGCGCGATCTGGCCCAGTTGGCCGGCATGAGCCCGGCCAAGGCCCATCGCTACCTAGTGAGTTTTCAGCGACTCGGCCTCGTCATTCAGGACCCGATCTCGGGCCGCTATGATCTGGGCCCGTTCTCGCTGCGCATGGGCCTGGCCTGCCTGTCGCGCGTGGACGCCTTCAAGCAGGCCCGGATCGCTCTGACCGATCTGCGCGACACCATCGATCAGACGGTCGGCATCGCCGTCTGGGGCAATCATGGCCCGACCGTGGTGCACTGGATGGAGGCCTCGCACACGCTGCGCGTGAGCCTGCGCCTGGGCGACGTCATGCCGATGCTCACCTCGGCCACCGGCCGCCTGTTTGCCGCGTATTTGCCGCCTCGCCACACGGCTCCGCTGATCGAAGCCGAACTCGCCGAGGTGCAGGGCACGCGGCTGCAGGGCATGCCGACTACCCGCCAGGCCTATGACGCGCTGCTGGACGACGTGCGCGCCCATGGGGCCGCGCGGGTCGAAGGCACGCTGCTGCCCTCCATCCATGCCTTCTGCATGCCGGTACTCGACGCCACCGGCCAACTGGTGATGGGGCTCCTGGCGCTCGGCTCGGAGGCCCGTTTCGACAGCCGATGGGGCGGGCCGATAGACACCGCGCTGCGCACGCTGTCGCAACGCCTGTCGGCGGATATGGGGTACATTGAACCCTAAGCCGGTTCGCCGGCACCGTTGACCCCCAGGTTTTTCGAGCCGGGCAGGCTCGCCCGGCGCCCCCGCATGCCCCGCCGCGCCGCCCAGTCCGTCCCGTTTGCACC
>JAGXBI010000356.1 GCA_018971155.1 Burkholderiales bacterium | reverse complement strand
GAATTTGACAATTTGAAACGGAAATATCCAATTCTTCGTGACACAGATGATGCCGCAAAGATAAGAAACAGTGAATATTCTCGTTGAATTCGGGACTCAATTGAGTATTTCTTCAATAGCTGTATTGTTTGCCCCAATTTGTTTCTGATTAAAATTCTGCTATTTTATAAGCTCATATAAATAATCAAGGAAACAAGGCATGCCCAGCTATAAGGAACTCATTGCTCAACGTGAGAAGATAGAAAAGCAGATCGAGGAAGCGCGTGCCAAGGAAGTGGCAGCGGTTATTGCCGATATCAAGCAAAAAATAGAAGAATACGAGTTGACCGCCAAGGATCTCGGATTGTCGGTCGAGCGCAAGCAACGCCGGGCCAGCAAGGGACCGGTGGTCGCCAAATATATGAATCCGGCCACCGGCGAAACCTGGTCCGGACGCGGCAGAGCACCCAAATGGATCGGACGGAATCGAGAAAAATTTCTGATCGAATAGCGCATTGCTCGCGCTTGAGCGACGCTCACAAGAATCGGCCTGCCAATGATAGTTCCCCGCTGATTTGAAGCGACTGTTGTAACGTCTCCTGCGTCATCTAGGTTCTCGGCGTCGATCACGCCGCGTTATCCCGCAACGGGAAAATCACCGCGGCTCTCAAACCCCCCGACGGTCGATTGTTCAGCACGAGTTTGCCGCCAAGTTGCTGAGCCAGTTTATCGACGATCGCCAAACCCAGACCGCAATGCGCATTGCCGCTGCGTGCCGGATCCAGGCGTACGAACGGGCGCACGATACGCGCGAGATCTTCCTCCGGGATGCCGGGCCCGCTGTCCTCGACTGCCAACTCCCAGCCGTCGGCCGTGCGAGCCGTGCAAACGCTCAGCGGCGCCTGGCCGTAGCTGACCGCATTGTCGAGCAGATTATTGACGATGCGCTCGAGATGGGTTGCCTTGAGCTGAAAGTGGGGGCCGGCGTGCAATGCCGTATTGATGCTGTGTCCCTGGTCGGCGAAAACCTGCAGCACGTAGGGCAGGCGACTATCGACCGGCGCGGGTGGACCGAGGGACTCGACGCCGCGCGCGAACAGCAGGAACTGGTCGACGATGCGCGCCATCGACTCGACGTCGCGCACGATGCCGCGCGTCACCGCCGGATCGTCGATGATTTCGGCACGCAGGCGCAGACGCGACAGCGGCGTCTTGAGATCGTGCGCGATGCCGGCGAGCATGGTATTGCGCTCGCGCTCCGCTTGCGCGATGTCGGTGATCATCCGATTGAAGCGTTCGGTCAACTGTCGCAATTCTCGCGGGCCGCGCTCCTTGAGCGGCTTGACATCCTCGCCGATGGCCAGTTTTTCCGCGGCGGCGGCCATGTCTCGCACAGGGCGCTGCAGCAGCCACGCCGTCAGCAACGAGAAAATCACCGTGATCAGCAACACCGTCAGCACGCCGGGCAGGATCGCCTTGAGTGCGCTCGGTGGCGTATGCACCATGACGATGGGCGTCGAAATCCATTGCTTCGCGCCGGGCAACTTCGCCCACATGCGCGGCGGCGTGCTTTGCTCGATGCGCAGGTCGGTGCCCGCGGGCAGACGTTGTGCGAGTTGCTGGGTCAAATGTTCGGATTGGCCGGCCGGCGTGAACGCATTCGGGCCATCGAACAGCGCCTTCTCGAAGTGGACCGAATCCGGCAGCGGGATGTGGGAATGGCCGTCCATGACGGCCTGCGCGCTGCGGAAAATGAACGCCATCTGATCGGCGGAATATTCGAAGAGCCGCTCACGGCGGTCGTTGCGCAAGATGGTCAGCCAGGAGAAATGGCTGATGACCAGCACCGCGATAATCAGCAGCGCGAGCCGGCCGAACAGCGTGTCAAAGCGGTGCTTCATGCTGGTCGTCCGGTACGAAGATGTAGCCGCGCCCTCGCACGGTCTGGATGAAACGGGGATTTTGCGGATCTTCGTTCAGGAGCTTGCGCAGACGCCAGATTTGCACGTCGATGCCGCGGTCGCTGACCTCGCTGTGCGCGCCGTAGAGCAAGTCGATGATGCGCTCCCGGCTCAGGACCTGCATGGCGTGATTGACCAGTAGCTTCAGCAACCCGTATTCGCCATCGCTCATCGGAATGATCTGGTTGTCGCGGGCGAGGGTGCGGGCATGAAAGTTCAGGCGGAACGCGCCGAATGCATAGTCTTCGCGCTGTTCGGGCGCCGCCGCGTTGGTGACGCGATGGCGTCGCATCACGGCATTGATGCGCGCGAGCAACTCGCGTGGATTGAACGGCTTGCCGAGGTAGTCGTCGGCGCCGATCTCCAGCCCGACGATGCGATCGATCTCGTCGCTTCGAGCGGTCAGCAAAATCACCGGCACGTCGTCGTTGCGCGAGCGCAGGTCGCGCAGCGCGCTCAGGCCGTCGACCTTGGGCATCATCAGATCGAGCACGATCAGGGCAGGCCGCTCGCGTTCGAGGCGCGCGGCCAGGCCCTCGCCGTCGTGCATGACGGCTACGGCAAAGCCATGCCGCGTCAGATATTCGCGCAGCAGGTCGCGCAAGTCGGGATCGTCGTCGACAACAAGGATTTTCATGGGGGCAGCGTGCATTCGATTCATCATCATAGTGGCCTTGGCGGCCATTTGAATTTCGATATGTTTCGATTCATTACGATACCCGTCATTTGTAATGCATCGTAACAATTACCATGTAACGAGGGCGTTCGCGGATCCGCCTGCAGCCGTGTGCCGCACGCGCTTCCCTTTTTCGACCCCGTCAGTGATTTGCCGGTGGCCCGCGTTACGACGCGGGTGCGTCTCGCCAACCCGCCGGCCATTTAGGATGAATCCCATTAAAGTGGTTCAGAAGGTTTGACAGAATACCCCGGGCTCCAACAAACCTCGGATGAATCCGATTGTTGGTGTCCTCAACAGGACGTGGCGACCAGTACGTAGCCCTTTGTCACCCTCGGGGTTTCCAACCGATTCAATAATGTGAGAAGCAACATGACCATCAAAGTCATCATCGCGGATGATCATCCGATCGTGCGGCTCGGTATTCGCCTGATGCTGAAAGACCGGCTCAACGTGGAGATCGTGGGTGAGGCATCCGACTCGTCGGAGTTGATCGCGCAACTCGGGAAAATGCCGTGTGATGTCGTCATTACCGACTATTCCATGCCGGGCGGGTCGTACAAGGATGGGCTGTATCTGATCAGCTACATTCGCCGCTACTACCCTGAGGTCAAGGTGGTGGTTTTGACCATGCTTGAAAACCTGGCGATCCTGCGCAGCATGCTCAAGCTCGGCGTGCATTCGATCCTTTGCAAATCCGACGATCAGGAGAAGATCGCCGAGGCGGTTACCGTGGTGGCCGACGGCAGTCACTATGTGCCGGCGACGTTGGCGGCCCGGCTCAACCAGGCGTCGTCCGACGAGAGTTGGGGCGGTGAGGCGCCGCTGCTCAGCGCCCGCGAGGTGGAAGTGGTTCGGCTGTTCGTCTCCGGCATGACCATCACCGAAATTGCCGCC
>JAGXBI010000355.1 GCA_018971155.1 Burkholderiales bacterium | reverse complement strand
CAGCACGGCCTCGAAGCCGCTGGCCTCGGGTGTGGTCGCGCCACCCACGTCGAGCGCATGCACCATGGCTCCCAGGCGCGAGAGACCCCGATCGTCCTCCAGGCCGAAGCTCGCCAGCAGTACCTCGAACGTCACCCGCTCGCCCACGTGCGAGAAAGTCGCGCCGTCGAAATCGAAACCCAGCGCATCGGACGGGCAGTCTGCTGCGGTGTTCAGCCACAGGAAGCGCGCGTGAGGGTCGATAAAACGCTGGATCAGCCAGGCACTCGCCACGCGGTCCACCCAGAGATGGCGGCGTGTGGCCCAGACTCGCCCCTGGTACTGCATGCGATCACGCCGAGCAATGCGGCCGGCCATAGGCTGCGGCTCGCCGGGTGACTGCATAGATTCGAGGGCGTTGGCGAAATCGCGCCACTGGGCGTCGGCGCGGATCGACGTCTCGCCGGGAAAGAAGTCGATTTTGCGGATGACCTCATAGGCACGCGCATGCTTGCGCTGTGTACGCTGGAGTTCGGCTGCGCTCAGGGCGGAAAGCGTCTGGCGTGCTTGCGCCAGTTCCTCCAGCCAGGGGGTGTAATCGGCCGTCCGGTCGAACAGCGCCTGAAAGGTGGCCTGCTCAGCCAGGTCAAGGGCTTGTACCTGCAGCAGCCAGGCTTGGCCACCTTCCTGCAGCGCTTCATCGGCCAGCATTTGTAGCTGCGCAGCCTGTTCGGCCTGAGCGGGCAGTAGGTAGGCGCCGTCGCGCAAGGCGGCACAGCCGAGCGCCTTGACGGCGCGCCAAATCCGCATGCGTGCCGTGGCGCTCGCGGAGGGGAGGCTGACGATGAGGGTCAGCCAAGAGTCGGAGGTGAGAGTCATGGCAACAGCTTAAATCCCTGTCACGGTCGTTGCAATGATGTAGCGATCTCTACAAAACAGTAACTACTGGGTTCAGGGGATCTACGCCGGAACCCCAGAAAATTCCGTCGTTCCACATTGTGAACATTAATCGGCTTATTCCAGCCGAAGAATGTTGGAGCGACGTCCGGTGAGTGACATGACGGTCTCGGTCACACGGACCATCAGGACCGTTACGCGGGGCCCAGTTCGATTACATTGTGGGACAGGTCGAGACAATCTTCGCAGTCCCGGCAAACCCAGTGCAGCATCGGCCCGACCGGATCTGGATGGTCGCTGAACGTTGTCAGCGCCGCGTCGTACTGAGCATCGGACGTGCTCGAGCGCAGTATCCGCTCGAGATTAGACTCGATGCTGTCCAGGCTGCATTCACCGATGCCGGACTTGAACACCGTCACACCGCCTGACGGGTTGACCGCGAAGAAGAAAAACGCCTTCGTGTCGACCATGTGCGACAGGATTGTCCTGGCGATGAAGTTGCTCGGATTGATCAGCGCATTGAAGATGCGGTAGCCGTAAAACTCTAAGCCGAAGTGTACGACCTCGAAGTCGTCGGTGCCGCGTATCGAGTGGCCAAAGTTGAAACCGCTGCGTGTTACGTCGTTCGGAATGTCATCCACCGGCCGCAGTGCCAGGCAAGCATAGTGCGTCTGGCCCTCGGCCACGAGTCCCATCGCAAAGCAGGGCGCGCGCTCGGCCAGCAAGGCCTCGACAAAATTCCGGTTCATGCGGAGCGTTGGCAGCATCGGGCATCCTTCATCGTGAATCAAATCAACATTTGCCGACCTGGCTGTGCGGTGCGTCGACGTCGAACATCAAAGGCTATACATCGTCGAGCTCGAACAGCGCGCGATCGGCGGGCCGCGACAGATAATCGTCCATCATCGCGCGGAAATCGGCTTCATCCCACTCGCCGCGATCGACACGCCGCAGCAACGCCTCGCCGGCCAGCATGATCTTTCGCTCGCGATCCGCGCGCGTTTGCTTGACCTGCTGGCGCTGCGCCTTAGCTGCCGCTTTGCGGGCTGTTTTCAGCTCCTGCAGCTTTTCGTCTGTCGCATCGAGACGACGTTTCAGCATGTTCATTCTGGCGTCCTGTTCGAAGAAGCGGTTTGCGCGGGAAACCGGCGCGCCGGCGTGCGCCGGTTCGTTACATTCGCGCCGTACTGTCGCGCCCAGGTGCGTACCGAGGGAGCGATATCGACTAACGTCGGCGGCATGTTCGGCAACACATCCATCGTCCAGCCACCCAGCCGCTTTGGCGCAATATACGCCGGTCGCCAGCTGCCGTCGGCCAGGATATCGATCACGAACAGCGACGTGCCGACGCTCAGTCGCCAGGTGTTGACCACGGCTGGGGGTAAAGGATTACCTGGTTGTGGCATCGTATTCCACCGTAACAGGAATAAGGGATTCCAAGCCAGAACCGCCGAAAATTCGATCACTCCAATTCGAGCCCTGCAATGAGCGCGTCCAGGTCGATTTTGTTGTCGCTTTGAAAAGTGTAGTGCCCGTTCAAAAGGATATGCCGCCAGGCTGCCGGTGATATCTGCGTAAGCCGCGCCAGCGCCTTGGCGTTGCCACTGGCCTCCCATTTCGTCAGTAGATGCGACAGAATCGCCGAGTTGTAAAAAATGATGACGTTGGCGATCAGCCGGGCGCACTGGTTGCTGATCTCGATTTCGATGTCGGTGCGGCCGGTCAATTCCTTCTTGCCGCCGACCTGGGCGATGGTCGAACGAAGCTGATGGTAAGACTCGAGGCGGTTTTGGGAGCGATGCACGTTTCGCTCGAGCTGCGGGTCGCGCAGGTAACGCAACGTGTAGATGGTACGAATGAGCTTATCGAACTCAAAAATCGCGCGACGTGTCGGGTTTTCCTGCGAGTACGTACATAGTTTGCGGATCAGCGAGCCCTGCGTGATCTCTTTGAGGCCCAGCGTGGCGACGATCTGATCGATATTTGTCTTCTCACTGGTGATGAGCTGCCGATCGATTTGTCCGATCGGCTGAATCAGGCATTTCTCGTACAGCGCCGGGTCGTCGATACAATACAATTCCTGCAACTGGTCATCGAGGTTTGTGAAGCGAGGCTCGAAGCGCAACCCGAACCAATACAGGATAGCGAAGTTGGCTTTGTTGATGCTGTGCATGTCGCCGGTGATCGCAGTCGGCACTATATCCGACGTGTTGCGATACCAGATGTCGAACACGTGATGCGCCTCGTACTCGTGCGCGCCGATTAGGTAGCCGTTCAACGGGACATGATTGCACAGCAGCGTGTAGGCGACGACGCCTTTGCCTCGTCCGAAGTATTTGCGCGAGTAACGCGCCTTCACGGTCGGTCGCTCGACGCCGAATTTCTGCCCATCGACGGCGCTGTACAGCGCATCGAGATCGAACGAGTAGTACGGGAAGATCGGCAGCGCGGCGATGGCGTTGCTGATGCAGTCGTTGGCCGCGTGCAGCGTCGCGTGGCGCAAATACTGCTGGTAGGCGCTCTCCAGCACGTGGTACGGGATGTCGCTGGTGCGCGCCATGACCTGGTTGCCGTGGTTCATCGCTTGCGCGATGATGACCGCCATCAGGCTGTCGGCGTCGGCCACCTTTTTCGCATAGCGCGGCTGCAAGGGCGTCAGCGCCGACAGAAA